>QIIH01000118.1 GCA_003229235.1 Flavobacteriales bacterium
CGGTTTTTACTCATGCTCAAGTAGACTATCTTTTCGAATACGATTGGTATTTAATCGGTCTAGAAATAGACGGTGAACATATTGGAGCTCCTAGTAATTCAGAAGTAGGTATCATAGATACACTTTTTCTGGACGCTAGCGATCCCGATTTCTTCGAAACCACAGTTTGCAATGTCCTTGCAGCAGATATTAATGCCGATGATGACCAAATCACTTTTTCTAATATTGTTGTATCTCTTGATGAGTGTACAATTGCAGCCAATACAGAATTTGAATTTGAATACTTCCCATTTTTTGCCAACCACGATGGTGCCGTTTTTGATTATTATATTTCTATAATCGATGGGCCAGAAACAGGAGAAGATTTAGCTCTATCTATCATGAATCCAGATGGTGACTACGCTCATTATTTTAACATAAATCTTAATGTTGCAGACATTGAGTTGAGTCAAATATCTGTTTATCCCAACCCAACCCAAGAGACCCTTTCATGGGTTGTCAATAGTTCTGGAACTTTGAATGTTAGAATATACTCGGCGCAAGGAAAGCTTGTTAAAACAGTGCAAAATTCTTTAAACTCGATAGACGTTTCTGCGCTGAGTTCTGGGCTCTATTTTATTGAGTTGCAAAATAATCAGGCGATTAGTCGTGCTAAGTTTCTTAAACGATGAAGAAACTTCTTATTATATTATTGTTTGCCGCACCTTTTAAAAGTTTTGCGCAGGATCCAGATCTTTTCCAAGATTGGTATGTAAATGTTTTGGAAAGTGAGTCCTTTGGCTTTCTTTTTGCGAGCGATGTAGAACCTGCAATTGTTCCGACTCTGTCTATTTCTTCAGGAGGAGGAGATACAATACTGATTAATGGCTTTGCTG
The DNA here is from genome assembly GCA_003229235.1 of Flavobacteriales bacterium. Taxonomy (GTDB): domain Bacteria; phylum Bacteroidota; class Bacteroidia; order Flavobacteriales; family Flavobacteriaceae; genus Gilvibacter. Next base: position 876 of record QIIH01000118.1, read on the forward strand.
GTTGTAATGAATTTACTGCTACTTATATTTATGACTCCGATTTTGAAGAATTAAACTATGTCGGTTTTACAATAGGAGATATAGTATGTGAAGAATCCATTATGTATTGGGAAAATAATATGACAAATTTTTTCGTGGATACACTTTATGTATGGCCAATAGTAAAGGATTCTGACGGCCAAATCTTAAGAATATTTAACTTTATTTTTGAATCTATTGGTGCTACCAACTATATATTAAATTCTCCTGATAGCGAAAAGGTTAAACTGGTAATTTTTCCCAACCCAACTCAAGAAACTATTTCTTGGGATGCAGCAAGTAATGGAGCTGTGAATGTTAGAATTTATTCAGCCCTAGGAAAACTCGTTAAAAATGTAGCTACTAATGTCAATTCAATAGATGTTTCTACTCTTAGCTCAGGGCTTTATTTTATTGAGTTGCAAGACGATCAGGCGATTAGCCGTGCTAAGTTTATTAAGCAGTAAAAAATCGCAACTGATTAACTTTCTTCTTTTATTGGGGTAACAAATCACTTTTTGTAAGAACAGTACAGCACAAAGGGAGTAGTTCCTTTTGTCGCGTATACCGAAAAGCGAACGAGTAGGTATTCCTAATAACTATTCTTATGAAAATATTTAAAATTATGGGGTTGTATCTAATTGCAGCAATTACCCTAAACGCATGTTCAAAAGATTCAGCTACAGAGGCTGCCCCTCAAGAAGATGTGCTAACGGCTAAATTCGGACTTGAACGCGCTCCAGATTATAGCTTTGATTATTACGGAGCAACCAAATCGGTTAAAACTAACATCGAAAGCAAAGGATTTGCTTCTTTTCCTCTAACAGAGAGCGACCTTGCTTATTACCAAGAAGTAGCTGGGCATAGCATTGACATCGAATTAGCTAAGGCCAATTTTATTGCAGAACAAGTAGTGCTGTCTCAAGAGATGGGCTTTAAAAACTACATGAACGAAAAATTGGATTTGAAAGAATACACTAAAGCTACAGTGCTGGATATCATGGAAAACGGATCACGTAAACGCCTAACTGGCGAAGCAGGATTTGGTCTTATCCCTGCAGAGGAGCAGAACATGCTTATGGCCGCCAATAGTGCTGCGCAAAGCTACGAAAGTACAGGTCGCTCATACGCGGGGACTCGTGACTTTATAGCTGGAGTAGCTTATGGAATTGCCGGTGCTGCAACTGGAGCATACTTTGGCGGTCTTTGTTGTGGCCCAGTTGGTGCCATTGTTGGTGGAATCATTGGAGGTGTCTTAGGATGGCTTGGCGGAAGTGCGAAAGATTAACCGTTAAAACTTTATTATTAGGGCGCCTTGGGGAAGGCGCTCTTTTTTTCACTATGAGAATACTTCACAAAACAATTTGGATCATTATCCTGCTTTTCTGCGTTAGCGGTACTTCTGATGTTTGGTTAGAGTGCTCAAAAAGTAGCTTGCTCCAATATGTTAAGGGAATCTCTTTTGAGCCTAACAGTGTCTACATTTTTTTGAGAGGGTCAGATACCAAACTAAGTGGCTTTGCCAAAAGGTATAATGCCTCCAACACTAAGGCTTCGCATGTTGCATTGGCAATTTATACAGACAGCCTTCGAGTATATCATGTAAATACAACCGACTCCCGTAGAGATAATTTAATAATAGAAACGTTTGAGGATTTTAGCTACCATCCACAACAAAAGCATAGCTACCTCGGCATTTGGAAGCTTCAGAATGTAAGCCAGTTTGCGATATCTAAAATACAAGAAAAGATTGCCTATTTTAAAGGTTTAGACGTTCGCTTTGACTATCGTTTTGATATTGAATCTGATCAAAAACTCTATTGTTCTGAGTTTATTTATAAAGCACTCTCTTATGCCAATAATGAACATTACCAGCTCCCATTAACCGTAATGGAAGTGCCAAAGGAGCATCGATTTTTCTTAAAAACAGATACGCTCCACTTTTACCCCACAGATTTCTTTTTGGCCTGGAACCAGCTAGAGTTTGTCGCAGAATGGGACTCGACAAAGACTCAATAACTAGTCGTAGATGTTAAACCAACAAATTCTATAGACTATTGGGTAACAAATTCTTAAAAAACCGAACAGAGTACTAGACAACAACTCAATTTAAGTTGTGTTTCGTCCAAGTTGAAAAGCGTACGAGTAGGCATCATTTAATTTACTAATCATGAGAATTTTTAAAATTATGGGGCTTTATCTTATTGCCGCCATCACCTTTACCGCATGCTCTAAAGATTCTACCTCCGAATCAATTAATAACACTGAAAACAGTAGTGTTAACTTAACTATAAAAGGAGCTCCAAGCATCCATTTCGGGTATTACAGTGCTATTAAGACAATCACTAGCGATATCGAAAGTGGCACTATACCAAAATTACCCTTATCCTCGACCGACTGGAATTATTATCAATCTCTTATCGAAACTGACTTTGAGATGCCTTTAGAAACAGTTGCTCGAATTACAGACGAATCAATACTTGCTCACGAACTTGGGCTTAAAGATTATATGAATGAGCGTATGGATCTTAAAGAATTTACCAAATCTAAGATTTTAGAAATCGCCGAGAACGGGCCGCTATTAGGGGTCGAAAGAGACAGCGAATTTAAAAGCTTGCCAGAACTAGAGCAAAATATGATTGTGACTGCTAACGCTATAGCACTGGATTTCAAGACAAACGCCAGAAGTACTGCCTCAAGAACAGATAATGGATGGTGGATAGCTGGCGGAGTGGTGTCGGCCATATCTGGGGCAATAATTGGTTGGAACTACGGTCAGCATTGTTGCGGTACAGCGGGAGCAATAGTAGGTGCTGTTATTGGAGCGGTGGCAGGCTGGCTTGTGGGATTTGCAGGCAAGTCATAACACAAATTTTGACGAGTAAAATGCGGTAAATTCAAATGTATCTACCGCATTTTTTTAAGTTAATATTTTATTTTGTCTGTTTTACATGGGTTAATTCAATTTAAAACCGCTAGTTTACAAGGGACACAAGTAGAATCTTAACATACTTTTAGATGCACAATTTCGTTGGTATTTTTATTTTTACGTCTTAGAAAAAGAATCGCCGTTAGAATAAATATTCAATTACAATACTCATGAAAATCAAATCTTTGTTGTTTTCCTTTCTATCTATCAACCTTTTGGTGCAAACTGGTTATGGCAATGACAACAACGGCGGTGAACAAGCCCCTCACGAAGTGGTTACCACAGTTGCCTTCTCTATTACTACAAATACTACAGGAAAACCCGCGACTATTAGCATTAACGCAGAGGTTGTAGCGACTGCTACCGATATGAGTGATATTAATTTGAGTCGGTTGTTAATTAGATCAAAACTTTAAATTCTTAGCTTATTCAGCATCAATTGCAATTTCCCCTAGAGCATATTTTAGTTGTTTTCTAAGCTTATTTTCTTCTAAACCTTTCTTCTTAGTTTTTTTGATGTTTTCTGACATTAGAATTTCTAAAAGTTTGCTAAGGGTTACTTAAATGTATTAATTATTTTCGGCGACAGCAAAATTCTAGTCTTTTCTTAGAAAATATCTTACCAGATAATTTTTACTCGACTCCATCTCACATGTCCAACCATCTATCCACCATCTGCCTTTTTCGAAATGAAGCTGAACACTGTTCAATCCTCTAATATTTGTCGCAACTTCAGGGTTAGTCCTTATTTCGAAAGCAGTCCAAACATGAGCAATATTTCCAAATCGGCTCACTTTTCGTTTAAGTTCCTTTTCATAAAAGTCCTCTTTTGGATTCAAGCCCAATGGAACATATTCCGCCTCTAGTGATGTAGGTTGGGCTTCCCCATTTTGGTCCAGCCTGATAATAACAGCATTTTTTGAATGAACATATTTATCTCTTTCGAATTGCCATGGGTCACTACTCAATCCAGATACTATATCATAGTATGCATCGATAATAGCATCTATTGTTTTTACATCTTCAG
>QIIH01000295.1 GCA_003229235.1 Flavobacteriales bacterium
ATTATAATAGTTATCGCATTTATATGCAAAAATGGAGTGCTCACTAAGCGTGACAAAACCATGAGCAAAGCCTTTGGGTACATATAGTTGCGCCATAGTCTCACCGTTTAATTCGATAGCAAAATGCTGTCTAAAAGTTGCCGAATCACGGCGTAAATCGACTGCAATATCAAGAACACGTCCTTCAATGACCCTAACTAGTTTTGCTTGGGCAGAGTCGCCAATTTGATAGTGCAAGCCTCTTAAAACACCAAAGCTCGATTGAGACTGATTGTCTTGTACAAAATTGGTGTCTATGCCCGTTAACTGCTTAAATTGGTCGCTGTGAAAGGTCTCACAAAAAAATCCACGAGAATCTTTATACACCTTTGGCTTTATCACAAGGCAGCCAGCTAAAGTTGTGTTTAAAACCTCCACGATTAGGCCAATTGCATTAAATGTTTTCCATAACCACTTTTGAGCAGTGGCTTCGCCAAGGCATGCAGTTGCTCCTTGTTTATATATCCCATTCTATACGCGGCTTCCTCGATCGATCCCACTTTAAGGCCTTGTCGTTTTTCGATTACTTCGACAAATTGAGCTGCTTCCATTAACGATTCAAACGTACCTGTATCTAACCAGGCAGTACCTTTGTCTAGGATAGAGACATGTAATTGTCCCATTTTTAGATAGGCATTATTTACATCGGTAATTTCAAGCTCTCCACGGGCGCTCGGCTGTATGCCTTTGGCAATATCCAACACACGATTGTCGTAAAAGTAAATTCCCGGTACGGCATAATTTGAGGATGGGTTTTCTGGCTTTTCTTCTATCGAAATTGCCTTGCCGTCCTTATCAAAACTCACAACTCCATAACGCTCGGGGTCTTGCACGTGATACGCATAAATAATCCCACCCTTTGGCGAGTTGTTAGCTTGTAATAGCTCTTGTAAACCAGAACCATAAAAAATATTATCTCCTAAAATAAGAGCTACACTTTGGTCCCCAATAAAATCGGCGCCAATTATAAAAGCTTCTGCCAAACCATTAGGTTGTTCTTGAGTGGCGTATTCAAAACTACAGCCAAGTTTACTGCCGTCGCCTAACACCTTTTTAAAAAGTGGCATGTCCTGAGGGGTGGAGATAATCAAAATTTCTTTAATTCCGGCATACATAAGGGTAGAAAGCGGATAATAAATCATGGGTTTATCGTACACAGGCATAAGTTGCTTGCTAATCGCTAAGGTAAGCGGATGCAAGCGAGTTCCTGAGCCTCCGGCCAATATAATTCCCTTCATTCTTTAAAACGGTTTTTGTTTTCCAAGTACCAAGATACGGTCTTTTTTATTCCCGATTCGAAGTCTTCTTGAGGCTTCCAACCTAATTGCCCCATTATCTTTGTCGCATCAATTGCATATCTAAAATCGTGTCCTGGCCTGTCTGAGACAAAGTCAATTTGATCTGCATAATTGCCACCATTTTTTTTAGGAGTCAATTGATTCATTATCGCTGTAATATGCTGAGCAATGTATAAGTTCGTTCGTTCGTTTTCTCCTCCGATATTATATGTTTCGCCTATAACCCCTTCGTTTGCTGCCAAATCAATTCCGCGACAGTGGTCGTCTACATACAGCCAATCTCGTATGTTTAATCCATCGCCATAAATTGGAATAGGTTCTCCGGATAGCGCTTTTCTAATGATTGTCGGAATCAATTTTTCTCTATGCTGATGTGGGCCATAATTATTAGAGCAATTTGTAGTAATTACAGGCATTCCGTAGGTGTGAAAGTAACTTCGCACCAGCATATCAGAAGAAGCTTTCGACGCGCTGTATGGGCTATTTGGCGAATAAGGTGTTTGCTCGGTAAAAAGACCTGTTTTGCCTAAACTGCCATATACCTCATCTGTAGAGATATGCACAAACCTGCAATTTTCTTTCCCTTTTTTATAAGAATATGGGCCTTGCATCCAATTGCGAAAAGCTGCTTGCAATAAGTTGAAGGTTCCAACTATGTTTGTTTGAACAAATTCGGTAGGGTTGTCTATAGAATTATCTACATGTGATTCGGCAGCAAAATGAACGACCCGACAAAATTGATGCTCCTCAAAGAGTTTTTGAACCAGTGTAGTGTCACAAATATCGCCTTCAATAAAATTATAATTAGGGTTATCTCTTGAAAATGAAAGATTGCCTAGATTTCCAGCGTATGTGAGTTTGTCTAGGTTAATAACCTGCCAATCGCCTTGTTCTAAGACTAATTTAAGATAATTAGACCCTATAAACCCTGCGCCACCTGTAACTAAAATTTTACGCATCTTCCCTATTTGCAATAGCGCGAAGGCTAAAATACACATGTCTAAACAAGACCAAACTTAAAAATACTACTATTAGTAAAATAGGCATCACTATTATTTTTTTGTCCATCAAGGTCTTCTCTGCTGGATAGACTTCCATGCCGCTCATCGGGATAATGGCCTCTTTATAAAATACTAGCTCGTTCTTAAGTTCACGATTTTCTAATAATAGCTCGTTTTTGTTGGTGAGCAACAAATCTGGACGAGTGTCACGTTCTACATAATACTGCGCACTAGGCGGAGAGTTAGGCGTTATTTCTTGCTTTAAGTACTCCGCCAAAAACTGATCAATTTGCATTATGGTCGCCTGATTTGCATCAATCTTGTCCTGTATTGTTTGTACAGCATTGGTCTTATACTCCTTTAAGATTGGACTAGAATTAATAAAGGCCATTATTTTTTCTAAATCTTCTTTGGACCCCTTTGAAGTCAACGTTGCTTTTAAGTAGTGATAATTATAATCCGTAGCAAAGGTTTGATAAAGCTCCTCCTCTTCCATGTTAAACTCAACATAACGCAAAATAGGGTCTAAATTACGATCGGTAGCTTCGAAATTTTCTGTGATATCTTTTACATCAATAATGGGTTCGAGCGTTAGTCCTGTAACTGCTGGATATAAGCTATCCATACCAATCGACATCAAAAACTCTGAGTCTCTCTCGCTTATTTTTCTCTCCAAAACCTCAACGGCATTGTACAGGTAATTCCCAGAATCAAAATTTACCTTTAAGAGTACCTTCGCCTCCTTACTGGTCTTCTTGTCATATTGCAAATAATAGCCAACACCAATACCTACAGCCAATAGAATAAGCAATATCAACCAATTGCGTAGGACAAAATCTAGTGCCTTAAAAAGGGAACGAATCCAACCTCTGGTAATCTGCTTTAGCTTTTTATAGAGATGCAATAAGTCGATCTCGTCCGATGCGGTTGTTGTTTGCTCACTCATAGTTATTTAGCTTAAAATTTGTTCTAATATTTTCTGTGTAATCAAATATGTCGGGCGTACCCCTGTTGTGCCTAGTCCTCCAGAAGCTAACGTACTTCCCGATTTTAAAGGGTTATCTGAGGCATAGTATGCATAACGTACTTGTACTTCTGACGAAATGCTACCACGTATTTTTGCCGCGGCCTGTATCGCTTTTTGATAATGCGCTCCTTCCATCTCAAGGCCTATAACGTTCCATGTAGACTCATAAAAGAACTGCAATAAGTCCTTATTCTGTAGCGATGTTCCTAAAACAGTAATCATGGCGCCATTACAAACTTGTACTCCATCCTTCTCAAATTGAGACTTTTTTAAGCGGTTTTTAATAGGGTAATTATCTGCTGTACCTTCAAAAATATGAGCCTCAGGAATCATTATATCCCCTTTATCTCCTTCAAGTATGCCGGCCTTACCCATTATAGAAATTGATTCAACGTCTAAAAAATACTTTCCCCCCTTATCACAAATATAAGGTTTGAGCAGTTCGTCCATGGTTTCGTATGCCTGTTCTCCAAATGCATAATCCATTACTAAAATAATAGGATGCTTCAAATCGGTTTGGGTTGCGTCTTCGACACTATTAAAGGGCGTTTCAATTGCGGCTGTATCAAAAAGCTGTACGTCTATATTTGTACCGCTCACATCAGATAAATACAACATTCCGTTAGCCTTAGCATACTTGCTTACTTTGTCTCTTAAGTTCTTATTCGTGTCTTTGCTCAAGGTCTCGTAGAGCTCGTTTTGAGATTGTTTTTTTGTATCGGTCGCAAGTGCCTTGGCGCTGTATAATGTATTCATAACCGAATGCATATTAGCGCTAATAACATGAATTGGACGCTGCAAAAGATCTTTCTCAAACAACACTGTTTTAATATCGTTTGCCCAACGCTCTCCGTGAATATGATGCCCTAAACGTTCCCTTAATACTGGACTAAAAGTAATTTGTCTCGAAGCAATATCTCGGTGTTCGTCAAGCGCAAGGCGGCCTAAGTGATAAATAATACTAATAAATCGGTTCGGATTTTCTTTGCAAGAAAAACTCGAGAAAACCGCGCTTACCTCTTCAAAAGTTCTTCCTAAAATATTGGCAACATGCGTAATAGCGATTTCCTTTTCTATCTGAGAAAGTTTATGGCCTTTCTTAACTGCATCCTCTACTTTACTCCAATCTCTTATTACGGTATCTTCGTCATTTATCAATATTCGTCGCATAATTTTATGCGATTCTATATACAAAAAAGTGAGATGGGTTAAAATGTCGTAAATCTCAGACCGGCCACGTGTTATCTCAATATTCATTTGCTCTTCGTCTATACGATAGCAATTGCGACGACGCTTGGCAGGAACAATAGGTGTAAAGTGCGAATTGGAATAACCTTCGTTACTGGTTAAGTTAATAAAACTGCATTCTTCAATTCCGTATGGAAGCCTATCCATCACGTAAAGCAAGCCGTTGAGCTCTATTTTGTCTTCGGCAATAGATCCGTAAATTTCTGG
>QIIH01000207.1 GCA_003229235.1 Flavobacteriales bacterium
TTAATTACATCTCTAAAATCGGCCAGTGTCATACTCATCAGGGTTTTTTGGTCCTGATCTACATAATCTACCGGGCGATCGTATTTAGAAATATTTTGTAGAATACCTAACTTTGCTCCAAAGCTTTCGAATGCTCTTGTATTTTGTTTGATTATCATGTTTTTGGTCAAGTCTACATCTGCTTGAGAATACTTGAGCCCGTAATCGTCTACTATTTTCTTAATAAGTAATAACGATGGGTAGGTAGCGTTAGAGCGCACACTACTACTAATAGTAAAAGGTGCAATTTCTTTACGAGCCGATACTCTAGAATACGCTCCATAGGTATACCCTTTCTCTATTCTTAATGTCTGAAACAACCTTCCGCTAGAGCCACCACCTAAAATTTGGTTTGCAAAATACAGTTTGGCGAAATCGCTATTAGATGCTGCCAAAGCCGGAGAACCTATATATAAAACAGATTGTTTAGATCCAGGAACATCGATAAAATAAACATTACCCTTGGCTGGCTCAAATGCGATATCATAAGACGGAATATCTACTGCTGTCCCTTTCCAATTACTAAAAAGCCCAGATAAGGCACTTTCTGTTGCGTTTTGGCTCATAGCTCCTACTATATGAAAAGATGCATTAGCAGGCGTAATTGCCATGGTGTAGAAAGCTTTTATATCATCAAGGCTAATATTAGATTCGGTCTCTAATGTCCCGTTTGTAGGGATCGAATAAATATGGTCTGGGCCATAAATTAACCGATTAAAATTAATGGCTGCAATCGCAGTAGGATTAGCTTCTCTTCCTTTTAAAGAAGTGACCAATTCTTGTTTTAATCTGTCGTAATCGGCTTGATTCCAACGAGGCTCTAATATCATTTCTTGTACCAGGGCCATTGTCTTATCAAAATTACGTGCCAAGCAATTTCCAGAAATTATAATTTCTTCCATTCCAGAATAGATTCCAATGCTAGACCCTAATAAACCGATTGCTTCTTCAAGTTCGGCCGCGGTTTTATTGGCGGTGCCTTCGTTCATTAAATCGGCTGTGAGCGATGCTAATCCAGCTTTATTTGCTGGATCTAAGCTGTGTCCACCTGGGATAGTAATCGTGAAATTAACAATCGGTAATTCGTTGTTTTCAATACCCAATAGGTTTACTCCATTAGTAAGGCTGCCTTTCCATATTTCTGGCATTTTTAAAAGTGGTGCCTCTCCTAAGGCCGGTTCAGAACGATCGTATGTAGATACAGTTTTTACATAATCTGCTTCTTCACCTTGTCCTACTTGTTCGCTGCTAGACATTGCTGTAACTTCTTCTATCCATACTGTTGCTTCTGTTGCTCCTGTAACAGCAAGCTCTGGCGTAGCCTTAGGGATTACACTCGTCATTAGGTAGTTTTGTCCTTTAATATATTTCTGATAGGCCGCCATCACTGCATCGCGATTTACAGCCTGATACAATTTGGTTCTTGTGGTAATATAACCTGGATCTTTCCCAAATTCATTGTCTTGTACTAACTGAAATGCTTTATTTAAAACTGTTGCCACTCCATTGTACAACTGTGTTTCGAGTTCTGCTTTAATACGCTCTAATTCGTTATCTGTAAAACCATTGGCCTCAAAATTATTGAGCCCAGTATCGATTGCACTTTTTACATCGTCTAAAGCGACACCTTCGTTCGCACGAATACGAATAACAAATTCGCCAGCTAGCTCCGAACTACTTTGATACGACCCAACATTTGGTGCCAATTTTTGATTTTCTACAATTTCCTTATATAAAGGAGATTTCCGGCTCCCGCTTAAAAGCTGTCCCAAAACCTCGAGGGCATACATATCTTCGCTATAATCTTCTGCCGATGGGAATACCATGCGTAACTCAGGAAGTTTTGCAAAGTTATCTTTAAAAAACAGCGACTTAGTCTCACTTAAAGTTACAGGCATTGGTGCGATGGGAGCTATTTCTGGCCCGCTCGGGATTTCACCAAACCACTTCTTCACAAGTCTTTTTGTTTCTTCGATATCTATATCTCCAGCAATCACTAAAGAGGCATTAGCCGCTCCATAATATTGGTAGTAAAACTCCTTAACATCTTCTAGAGTTGCAGCTTGCAAGTCTGGCAATTGCCCAATCACAGTCCAACTATACGGATGCCCTTCAGGATACAAATTCTTGCGAATAATCTCGTCTGTATATCCGTATGGAGCATTGTCTACCCGTTGGCGTTTTTCGTTTTTCACTACTTGCTTTTCACGCTCTAGGGCCGATGCTGTTACCGTATTTATCATATATCCTAGACGATCAGAATCTATCCAAAGAATCTTTTCGAAAGCATCTTTAGGAACAACTTCATAATAAACGGTTCCATCACTCCAAGTACCTCCATTACGGCTTCCGCCCCATTCTGGGATCATTTTACGGTTAGCTCCAACTGGAACATTCTCCGAATCGTTAAAAGACATATGCTCAAAAAAGTGGGCAAAGCCAGTTTTACCAGGCTTTTCTCTGCTAGAACCTACATGCATCATAGTAGCCACTGCAACAATAGGGTCACTTTTATCTACATGTAAAATCACCTCAAGACCATTGTCTAGTGTAAATTTTTCATATTCTAATGTAAACTCTTTGGTTGTCATATCTTCTGAATTGCTTGCTTCTTCATCGGTACAAGCTCCAAATACTAAACTCAGCATCATAATGCTCATTGGCAATAGACTTTTCATATAATTAATAGGTTGATTTTGAGTACGGAAGATAACTAGATTTTAGCGATCAAACTTTAAACTTGAGTTTTAAATATTGCTTAAAAAAATAGCCCCAGTTAAAGATGGCTTGTATCTTTGCAAAAAATACATGGGATGACCACAAATCTTATCCGAGCCTTTAAATATATAAGCCTACTTGAAGGCATTTCTTTTTTAGTTTTATTAGGGGTCGCAATGCCGTTAAAATATTATTACGATATGCCAGAGGCAGTGAGTGCAGTTGGGATGGCACATGGAGTTTTATTTATATTGTACCTCTTTGGAGCTTTCTATATGTACGATAAACTCAATTGGCCCTTAAAGACATTTGGGATTGTTGTATTTTGCTCTATAGTCCCTTTTGGCCCTTTTTATGTAGACCGTAAATATTTGTAGTATGACTCCTTACGAATTAATTCATTTTTTAAAGGCACATCTTATCGAGCAAGGTATGTCACAAGCTTTGGCAACTTATATCAATGTTATTGTTGTTTTATTGGCGCTTGCAGGATTTCTTTTTGTTTTAGATTGGCTTATTAAAAAAAGTATCATTCGTCTTTTTACTTTATTTGCAGATTCTACAACTTCTACCTTCGACGATTTTTTAATAGAAAGCAACTTTCCGCGCTATGTATCGCATTTTATACCGCTGTTAATCACTTTCTTTTTTATCCAAGAACTTTTTCTTGATTTCCCTAGAATAGTGCCACATCTGCTTACTGCGATAGGTATATATGCAATTATTTTGGGAGCCTTGGTATGCCGAAGTGTTTTGCGATCTGTTGGCAACTTCTTATTTACCAAAGAACAATTTAAAGACAAACCTTTAGATAGCTATATTCAGGTATTAATGATGTTTGTATGGATAATTGCATTCTTGTTTACCGTTTATAGAGTTACTGGTTATTCTGTTACGAGTTTAGCCACCTTTGGAGCTGCTTCTGCCCTACTACTTCTCGTTTTTAAGGACACTATTTTAGGTTTAATTGCCAGTATTCAAATTACCATCAACGATATTGTACGAATTGGCGATTGGATCACATTTACTAAATACGGTGCCGATGGTACTGTAATTCAAATTAACTTATCGAGTGTGCGGGTTCAGAATTTTGATAACACGTATACTACTATTCCAACATATAGCTTGATTTCTGATAGTTTTCAGAACTGGCGAGGGATGCAAGATTCCGCAGGAAGACGTATAAAAAAGGCCATATATATTAAACAAAATTCGGTTAAATTTTTAACCCCTGAGCAAATCGAGTCTTTTAAAAAGATAGAACTAATATCGGCTTACGTAAATTCGCAACAACAGAAAGTAGATGCTTATAATCAAGAGAAAGACGTCGATAAATCGTTGGCCTTAAACGGACGAAACCAAACTAACTTAGGGGTGTTTAGAAAGTATGTCGACTCTTATTTGAATGGCCACTCGGCAGTGTTGAAAAGCGAATTTTTAATGGTGCGATATTTGGCGCCTACTCCAAAGGGAATACCTGTGGAGATTTATTGCTTTAGTGCCGATAAACAATGGGCCAATTACGAGTATATTCAAGCCGAGATTCTCGACCATATAATCGCTGCTGTTTCTTACTTCGATTTAGAGATTTACGAATACCCGTCGAGCCAAGATTTTAGTGCCGATTCTTAACAACCTGATTTCGAACTCAGGTTAACGATCTTCTAAACGCTTTTTAACAAATTCGATTTGAGTTTTACCATGTGCTAACGATTTCCCCGTTGCATCTAATCCTACCATGATAATTTTGTCGATGGTGATAATTGTCTGACGGGTCATTTTATTACGCACTTCACACTTTAGGGTAATAGAAGAATTGCCAAAACCAACCACATCGATCCCAATTTCGATGATATCACCCTTAGTGGCCGAGCTCACAAAATTTATCTCACTTATATACTTTGTAACTGTTTTTGGATTCTCTAACTGAATGATAGCATAAAGTGCAGCTTCTTCGTCTATCCACTGCAATAAACGACCTCCGAATAGAGTTTCGTTTGGGTTTAGGTCTTCTGGTTTAATCCATTTTCTGGTATGAAATCTCATATATATAGGATAGTTTAGCGACAAAGATAGTAGCCACTGTGTAAAAATAATTACAAAAACAGTATTTTTACTGTAACAAATAGGCCTTGTTATGGTCTAACAATCGTTAACAAAAATTCAAATTAAAACACTATGAAACTTGTAAAAACACTAAGCGTTCTTTTTTTATTGGCAGTTTCTGTGCCAACGCAGGCCCAAACTGCAGATGAGATTATCGATACTTATTTCGAAAATATCGGAGGTGCAGATGCTTGGAGCAAGCTTGAAGGAATAAAAATGATTGCTTCTGCCGATGCCCAAGGAATGGTAATTCCAGTAGAAATAATTCAAACTAATGAC
>QIIH01000028.1 GCA_003229235.1 Flavobacteriales bacterium
CCCCAAGTCCTGCGCCTTGAACGGTTATTAAAAGTGCGTCACCCGTAGTATTATCACGAGCAGCAATAGTAAAAGAACCAAATGCAATTGCAGAACTCACATTTAAACCACTTGCAAAATAGTCCACACCGTCAACTTTTGCTTTAAAAGTTCCACTAGTTGGATCGGGATCATCGCCTGTGCCATCATCCGTAGTATCGTCTCCCATGATAACACCATCGCCAACCGCAAATTCGCCTTCTAAGGGCTCATTGTCGCAAGCCAAAGCCAATACAAAAAGGGTGGCTGCGAGTAAAAAAATCTTTTTCATACGTTATTTTTAATTAAACAGGTACAAACTTACGAAAATCATTGGTTCTTAGATTCTCTAGGCACACGAAGTAGCAAAATGACTCCTAGCGCAAAAAATAATATTAAAAATAATATTGAATTACGCATACTACCAGTAATTTGATCAATAAATCCGTATAAGCCCAAGCCAATCACAAGGCCAATTTTTTCGGCCACGTCGTAGAAGCTAAAGTATGAAGTAGTATCTTCTGTTTTAGGTAAAAACTTCGAATAGGTCGATCTTGATAAGGATTGAATTCCTCCCATAACTAAGCCCACTACCCCTGCGGTGATATAAAATTCGAGTGGTTCTGAGATAAAATAGGCAACCACACAAATGGCAACCCAAATCACATTAATCACAATCAAAGTTGGGATATTTCCGAATTTCTCAGAAGATTTTGCCGTAAAAAAAGCGCCACCAACCGCTACCAATTGTATAAGCAAAATACTTACAATTAGGCCCATGGTTTTTTCTGAATCGCCACCCCAGTTAATTTCTTGCTCTCCAAAATAAGTAGCAACCAACATAACTGTTTGCACAGCCATGCTGTAAACAAAGAAAGCCACTAAATAACGCTTTAAACGTGGCGTATGTGCAAAAGATTTGGCGACCGTCTTAAGCTCTTTAAAACCGTTAAAAATAACTGAGTGATGTACTTTACCAGTATTATTATTCCCTTTAGGTAGATGGTAAAAAGAATATTGACTAAAGCCTATCCACCAAATACCAACTAGGATAAACGAATAGCGCATCATTTGCATCTGTTCTTCTTCTGGAGATAACATCACCATTGCCAAATTTGCCGCCAACAATAGCACACTTCCTATATAGCCCATAGAAAAGCCCTTCGCACTAATCCTATCCTGTTGTTCAGGAAAAGCTACATCTGGCAAATAAGAATTGTAAAACACCAGACTACCCCAAAAACCAATTAAGGCTAAAAAATAACAGAGCAAACTGAAATAAATATATTCAAGATCAAAAAAGTAAAGCCCTATACAGGAAAGCGCTCCCAAATAACAAAAGAACTTTAAAAACATCTTCTTGTTTCCAACAAAATCGGCAATACCAGATAACAATGGCGAGATTATGGCAACAACTAAAAAAGCAGCAGCAGTAACATAGGCAATCAGGGCTGTATCTTTTAAATCCATGCCAAAAACATGAATATAATCGGCGCCATGTTGGGTAAAAAGAACACTGTAGTATATAGGAAATATAGCAGAAGAAATAGTTAAACTATATACAGAGTTCGCCCAGTCGTAGAAGGCCCAGGCATTTAATAATTTTTTACTTCCTTTTGCTAATTGTTTGGCCATATAATACAGTTTAGAACAAAAAAGTTTACTCTAAAGCAGAGCAAATCGCAGATGCTAATTTTATGTTTGAGAGGCTAGTTAAAAGTCGTAACCCCATATTTTTTAGCTTCGGTTTTTGCCTCAGGAATCCACTTTTGTAAATTGCTTATTCGAGAATCATTAGAAGGGTGTGTACTAAAAAATTCTGGCGGAGCATTCCCATCGGCACTTGCCTTCATTCTTCTCCAAAGCTGAACAGCTTCTGTGGGATCGTATCCCGCAATCGCCATAATTGTTAGTCCTATACGATCTGCTTCGGTCTCGTGCCCGCGGCTAAAAGGAAGCATAACACCTACATTAGTTCCAATTCCGTATGCTTGATTAAAAATTTGTCGATTTTCTGGGTCGTTGCTCAATGCAACATCTCCTGCTACAGCTCCAATTGTCTGTAACTGTCCCGCACTCATACGTTGCTGTCCGTGATTTGCCAAAGCATGCGCTACCTCATGTCCCATAATTGCAGCAACTCCACGCTCGCCGTTGGCAATAGGTAATATTCCCGTATAAAATACAATCTTACCTCCAGGCATACACCAGGCATTTACGGCTTTGTCTTGTACTAAATTATATTCCCACTTATAATCTTTTAAATAACCTGCATACCCGTTGGCATTTAACCAACGCTCTGCAGCAGTTGCTATTTTTTGTCCAACCTTTTTCACCATAACGGCATCTGCTGTTCCGGTAACTACTTTGTTTTCACTTAAAAATTGATCGTATTGCTGAAATGCCATCGGCAATATCTGAGAATTAGGCACTAGGGCCAGCGTTTTCTTTCCTGTAAATGGATTGGTAGTGCAAGCAAAAAGGAGCGTTAACATTCCTAATCCTGCTACTAATTGTTTTCTAAACATGCTAGATGGTTTTACTGAGTTCAAGTTACGAATTTTGAAATACAAAAATGTAGCAATTATTTTTAATGAGCGTCATCCTTAGATAAAAATCAATTACCATAGATAAAAGGTAATCCTGTTAATTTCTAGACATAATTTATTGCAAACTTTAACTCTGGAACGACTTTTGATTTATTCATCATTATTCAATCAAACCAATAAAAATTATACTCATGAAAAAATATGCATTTTTACTTTTATTAATACCTAGTGTTTTGATTACCTCTTGTGAAGGTCCGCAAGGACCTCCTGGTTTTGATGGGCTTGATGGGGTTAACATCTTGGGCAGCGTTTTTGAAGTGACAGCAAATTTTAATCTTGAGAACGATTTTAGAAACTTCTTCTCATACCCCAGTAATTTGGTTGTTTATGATTCGGATGTTGTTTTAGTGTATCTCTTAGAAGGAACAACTTCAGGCGGATTGGATGTTTGGAGTTTAATGCCACAAACATTTTTCACAAACGAAGGAACCTTGATTTACAATTTTGATTACACCGAGGTAGACGTATCTGTGTATTTATATGCCGATTACGATTTAAATTTTGCTGGCCCAGAGTTTACAGACAATCAAATAATGCGTGTTGCTGTACTACCAGCAGACCTAGCAGAAAATATCGATATCTTTGACATGGAATCTGTAATGGGAGCCCTTTCTCTTACGACAGATACTATAGAACGAATCGAATTAGACTGATATGATTAAAAATATGCTCTTAATGAGCTTTGCGTTGGCACTTTTAAGCTGCAACGCTCAAACCACTACTAAAGAAGATGTGGTATTTGCTATCACTAAAACAGAAGCCCAATGGAAGGCCTCTTTGAGTGAGATAGAGTACTATGTATTGAGAGAAGCTGGTACAGAACGTCCTTTTACAAGTCCTTTAGATAAAAATTACAGCAACGGAACCTATGTTTGCGCTGCTTGCCAAACACCACTTTTTAAGAGCGAAAGTAAATTTGATAGTGGTACTGGTTGGCCAAGTTTTGATCAAGAAATCGAGGGTAATGTTGCTTTTGATGTAGATTATAACATTGGCGTAGCACGTACCGAGGAGCATTGCGCTACCTGCGGGGGGCATTTAGGCCATGTGTTTAATGATGGCCCGCGTGACACCACTGGCAAAAGGCATTGTATTAATGGGGCAGCTTTAGATTTTATTCCAGCAAAAGGAGAATAATTTCTAAACTGACATACGACAGGCAGACATTTGTCTGCTGACTTAGGACTTAGGACATTACCAAAGTATTGTTTCTTAGAAACCAAATGTCCTGTGGACATTTGACTGAGGTACCCGCGAAGCGGTTTTAATATTACGTTTTCTTAGGACTTATGATAAATTAATTTTTCACAAGGCTTAGGTCCTAGGTCATTTATCCTCTGTCTTTTAATTAATCTAACGAGATAAAAATTAATTAGCGATTAAACGTTTATATAAATAATCTCAATGTAACTAGGTTGTGATTCTAATTAAATAACTTTTGAACTATAACTCTTTAAAGTGATACCAAAAAACCTACTTGAGAGTGTTCAAGCAACGCTTATTACGCTAAATAAAGCCGAATCTCTTTTTGAAGTTGGGCAGAAGGCTCGTTATTTTTTTCAAGTTCAGAAAGGATGTGTACAGATGTATAACACAAGTGAAGACGGAAAAAAGTATGTGCAAGGTATTTTTAAAGATGGTAAAAGTTTTGGTGAGCCTCCATTGTTTACAGAACAACCCTATCCGGCAAGTGCTATAGTCTTAGAAGACACATCGATTTGGAAATTGCCAAAAGAAGACTTTTTTAATCTTTTATTAACTAATTCGCCACTACATTTAATACTTACTACAACGCTGGCAAAAAGGCTTCATTACAAAGCAATGATTTCGGCCGAGTTATCGATGCAATCTCCTGAGCATCGCCTTTTAAATATTATAGACTATTATAAATCTCAAGACCTTAATCACGACCAAAAAACACTGTATCAAGTTACTTTTACAAGGCAACAATTAGCCATGTTTACTGGTTTACGTGTTGAAACAGTTATTCGAACTCTAAAATCACTTGAATCACAGGGTGCTGTGCAGATAATTGATCGTAAAATTTATAGATAGTACAGTATTATTAACCTGAGTTCGACCTAAAATTTAATTTACAGAGCTCTAAGAAAAGGTGAGATTTGAAATGTAAAGTTTAAAGGAATATCTAGA
>QIIH01000238.1 GCA_003229235.1 Flavobacteriales bacterium
GTATCTCTTGCCATAAGAATTATTGGTGTAAATGGATTAACATCCATAATGGTTTTCATAAGTCCTTCTGTCGGAACTGTATATACCACAGGGGTAACATACATTAAAAAACGCAATCCTGTCTGAATAAGCTTAGAAACATCTGTATATAACAGGCTTATTGGGGTAATAATCAATCCAAGAGAAAATCCGAAAAAAATCGCTCCAAATAAGATTAATGGGAATAACCATATACTAGCATGATAACTAGCACCAAAAAAATATAGAAAAAAGCCCAAAATTATAATCTTTGGAATGGCATTAAATAAAATTTTGTAGATGCCCGACAGTAACAAGGCCTCCTTGGGAAAATTAATCTTAGAAATAATTCCACGAGAAGCATTTGTGTTAAGCACGGGTGAATTCATGGCCTCGACCACAATCGACCAAATAAATGTTCCCGTAAAGGCAAATATCGGATAAGACATTCCTGTATCTGTTAGCCTTATTATGCCTGATTTTTGTAAAAAAACCCAAACCAAGGCTGTGGTAATTGGTGTGATAAAAGCCCATAACAGCCCTAAATAAGATTGCCTGTACTGTGCTTTTATATCTCTTTTTGCCAATTGTTTGGCCAGAAAATGTGAGCCAAAAAGATCGCGCAAGCTGTCACCAAGAATCTGTAAGATATTTGTACCACCCTTATTGGTATATACTCTGGTTTGTTTTTCCATAAGAGATTTAACTTAAATCAACAAAATTGTTCCCAAGTAATAGACAGACCGTCTTGCACATTGTACAAAGGCCGATAGGCCAATAGTTTTCTTGCTTTTTCTATATCTGCTTGCGAGTCTTGTACATCGCCAATTCGCATAGGGCCATGCAATGGATCTACTTCCGTACCCGATAGGTCTTTGATAGTTTTCCATAGCTCGTTTATACTAATGCGCTCTCCACAAGCTATGTTAAACACCTCGTTGTTCGCCTTATCAGGCGCAAAAAATGCTTTAATATTGGCTTGTACTGCGTTTTGAACATATGTAAAGTCTCTAGTCTGTGTGCCTGTGCCATCAATTTTTGGTGAAGTACTTTGTTTTGCAGCCTCCATAAACAACGGAATAACTGCGGCATAGGCTCCTTCTGGGCTTTGCATTGGGCCAAAAACATTAAAATACCTCAAGCCAATGGTAACGATTCCGTAGGTTTTATAAAAGACATCGGCATAAATTTCATTAACCAATTTTGTAACCGCATAAGGTGAAATTGGCTTCCCTATCGTGTCCTCCCGTTTTGGCAAAGCAATACTGTCTCCATAAGTAGAACTCGAAGCAGCGTACACCATTTTTTTAACGGTTTTCGATTCTTTTTGAGCGACCAACATATTTAAAAATCCGACAACATTTACATCGTTAGTTGTTATTGGATCGTTTATAGAACGTGGTACAGAACCTAAAGCAGCTTGATGCGAAACATAGTGGACACCTTCCATGGCATTCTTACAGCTTTGCAAATCACGAATGTCGCCCTCGATAATCTGTACAGAGTCTAAGTGAACAAATTCTTTTAAATTGTCAATACTTCCAGTCGAGAGATTGTCAAGAATTCGAATGTGTTTTGCTTTATGATTTACTAAATATGTAACCAAATTAGATCCAATAAAACCAGCTCCGCCCGTAACCAAAAAATGTAGGCCAGAAAGATCGTTACTATGGTAGGTATTCTTGTTCATTATAAACGGCCGTCAATTTTATTTTTAGGAAGTGTCGATTTAACATCAAACACTACTGTTGTATTTTTAGAAATAGTATCTAAATCAATCTCATTAAATTGATTATGTGCAACTGCTAAAATTATTAAATCATAAGAAGATTCTAAATCCGCCAAATCTGTAATAACAACCTGGCCTGTTTGCGTTTTAACTTGCGTAGCATCTACCCAAGGATCACAAACCTCAACTTGTATATGATAGCTCTCTAGCTCTTGAATCATACCAAAAACTTGCGAATTACGCACATCAGGGCAATTTTCTTTAAAGGTAAGGCCTAACACTAAAGCCTTAGCGCCTTTAACCGCTATCTCTTTGTTAATCATTAATTGCACCACTTCTTTTGCTACATAAGCTCCCATCCCATCGTTCATACGCCTTCCAGCCAAAATTATCTCTGGATTATAACCAGTGTCCAACGCCTTTTGAGCCAAATAATAAGGGTCTACCCCTATGCAATGCCCGCCAACCAATCCAGGAGTGAAACGCATAAAATTCCATTTAGTAGCTGCTGCATCCAGCACTTCTTGTGTATCTATATCGAGTAATCTAAATATTTTAGACAATTCGTTTACAAAGGCAATGTTTATATCACGCTGAGAATTCTCGATAACTTTTGCAGCCTCCGCTACTTTTATACTAGGAGCCATATAGGTTCCTGCAGTAATCACTTTTTTATAGACCTCGTTAACCACAATAGCGATTTCTGGAGTTGAGCCAGACGTAATTTTTAAAATTTTAGTTACGGTGTGCTTTTTATCCCCTGGGTTTATTCTTTCTGGAGAATAGCCAGCAAAAAAGTCTTTGTTGAAGGTAAGCCCTGAAACTTTAGCCAAAATCGGAGCACAAAGCTCTTCGGTTACTCCAGGGTATACCGTAGACTCATAAACAACAATATCGTCCTTTTTTAGCATGGTCCCTATTTGCTCACTTGCTTTAATTAATGGACTTAAATCAGGGATATTGTCAGTATCTATTGGTGTTGGTACGGTAACGATGTAAAAATTACAAGAAGTCAATTGTTCTGGTAATGCAGTTACTTTTAGCCCTAAATTAGGCTTAGACATTACATCCTTTAAAGATGCGGCAGTAACCTCTAAGGTTTGATCTTCAAATCGGTTTAAAGCATCAATACGCATTTGGTTAATATCGTATCCGAGAACCTCGTAGTGATCTGCAAAAGCAACGGCCAGAGGCAAACCAACGTAGCCTAAACCGATAATGCCAATTTTTTGGGGTTTGTTCATACATTTAAGAAGGCTAATAATTTTTAGCTTTCTCCTTTTTTAAAGATTCTTAAAATTCGGCTAAATAGACCCGTCTTCTGTTCGGTTTCGTGATAACCATTAGCGTAAGCGCCGTATCCATATCCATATCCATCACCATAACCCTGACCGTAACCATAACCTTGTCGCTGTTTATAAAAATTAAATACAAAACTTAGGTTTTTAACTTCTCTAGATCTGTACTTTTCATTAATAATGGATAGCATCCCTTTACGTGTATAATTTTGTCTAATTACGTACAAATTAGCATCTGCATATTTTACCAATTGTATCGCATCTGTTACCAATCCTAAGGGAGGAGAATCTAAAATAATATAGTCATACCTCTCTTTTAATTGATCGACTAAGTGATCCATTTGTTCTGTTAATAGTAGTTCTGACGGATTTGGTGGAATAGGTCCAGCTGTAATTATATCCAGATTTGCTATCTGCGTTTTCTGAATTATTTGCTCAAGGCCAACATCTTTAATTAAATAATTAACAACACCTTTATCATTTTTAATATCAAAATCACCAAATATTTTAGGCTTTCTTAAATCTAATCCTACCAATACTGTTTTCTTTTGACTCAGAGCAAAAACAGAGGCAATGTTAATAGAACAAAACGTTTTTCCTTCTCCACTAATAGACGAGGTTACCAGCAATGTTTTGCCTCCTTTAGATCCTTGATCTTTATATAAAAAGTGTAGGCTTGAACGAATACTTCTAAAGGCCTCTGAGATAGCAGATTTTGGCTTATCTAAAACCGCCAGGTTTCCTTGACCTGTGCTTTTACCAACAATACCTATTATTGGAATAGGTGAGAGTCGCTTAATCTCTTGCGTATTTTGAATTCTATTGTTTAAAATAAATTTTACAAAGACAACCAAAAAAGGAATAAAGAACCCCAATAGTATTGCCATAATGTAGTTTAGGTCATTATTGGGTCCAATCTGCCCACCTCCTATATCTTTTGCCGAATCGATTATTAAAACATCACTGATATTGGCTGCCTTCACCAATCCAGCCTCACTCTTTTTAGCTAAAAACAAGTTATAGGTTCCTAAACTTATATTATAGCGGCGTTCAATTTTAAGCAATTCTTGTTGCTCTTTAGGGAGTTTTCTTATAGCAGATTCGCTCTCTTGTATGTCGTCATTTACGCGGCGTAAATCGCTACTTACTTTTTCTTTGCTCGAGGTTATGTTTTCTAATAAGACAGCTTTTACAGCATCAATTTGCCTGTCTATGTCTGCAAAAATAGGCGCATCGTCTTTAAACGAATATTGGTATTTTGAACGTTGCTCTGCTAAGCTAATAATTCTGCCTACACCAGTACCAATACTTTGCTCTGATATTCCACCTACAGAAGGAGCTGGCACCTTATTGTAGTCCGTTCTAGTTAAAAGATACCCCTCTAGCGTCTCGTAATAACTTAATTGTCGCTGTAAACCATCTATTTGTAGATCGTAAGATTTAAGTTTAGTAGATAAATCGAGTCCTTCTTGTTTAAGGTCGAAAATAGCATTTTTGTTCTTAAATTTGTTTAGTTCGCTCTCAACGTCTTTAAGCTCTGCCGATTTGCTAGTAAGACTGCTGTCAATAAAGGCAATCGTTTTGGTAGCGAATAAATTTTTTCTATCTAACAAATTTTTACTTAAAACCTGTGCAGAGACATTTAAATAATCTACAAGTCGTGCCTTATTCGGGCCATTCAAAGTCATCATCAAAACAGACGACCCTTCAGACTCTGGCA
>QIIH01000007.1 GCA_003229235.1 Flavobacteriales bacterium
CATAAAAAAGACTTAAGCTTGCTCAAGTTTTCTGCCGATTACCTTTTAGCACTAATTAACGATGTGCTACAGGTTAATAAAATCGATTCTAAAAGCTTAAAAGACGACAGTGTTACGTTTGTCATTAAAGACCTTATGCAAACCATTTTAGGCTCTTTTGAATATATGCGATTGCAAAACAACAATCAATTTCATTTAAACATCGACACTAGCATTCCACAAAGAGTAAGAGGAAATAGTCTTCGCCTTTCTCAAGTTTTGATGAACCTAATTAGCAATGCCTGTAAATTTACAGAAGACGGAGATATTTACATAAATGTTACTCAAACCAAACAAGACGATTCGCAGGTAATTCTTGAATTTACTATTAGAGATACTGGAATAGGAATTTCGCCAGAAAAGCATCATAGTATTTTTGACGAATTTTCTCAAATTGATTCTAACATTTACCAATATCAAGGAACAGGTTTAGGGCTTCCAATTGTCAAAAAATTGTTGGCTTTGTCTGATAGCAGTATTACACTTTCGAGTGAGTTAGGAAAAGGGTCAACATTTTGTTTCGAACTTACGCTGGAACGTACACAGCAGCAAGAAGACATTTTAAAAGGTCAAGTATTAGATACAAGATTGCTAAAAGACAAACGTATATTAATTGTAGAAGACAACCGTATCAATCAAATAGTAACTAAAAAGATTCTCCAGAAGGAAGATGTAATTTGCACGCTCGCCGAAAACGGTAATCGGGCCATTTCTCTAATTAAAAATCAAGATTTTGATTTGGTGCTAATGGATATTAACATGCCAGAAAAGGATGGTTTAGAAGCTACTAAAGAGATACGTGTTTTTAACAAAGAAATCCCGATTATTGCCTTAACAGCTGTCGAAATAGAAGAAGTACGCTATAGTATTTTCGAATCTGGAATGAATGGGATTATCGTTAAGCCTTACGACATTACTCAATTTAAGCAAGTAATATTGGCCAATATAGAACAAGCGGGGCAAAACCAATTAAACAATCATTTAGAAGCTATCTAGCTTTACTCTGGTCTAACCTTTAATACTGGCTTGTAAATACTCACGATTCATACGAGCGATATTTTCGAGTGAAATTCCTTTCGGGCATTCTACTTCGCAAGCTCCAGTATTGGTGCAATTACCAAAACCTTCTTTGTCCATTTGCTCAACCATGTTTAAAACCCGTTTGGTAGCCTCTACTTTACCTTGAGGCAGCAACGCAAACTGGCTCACCTTAGCAGCAGTAAATAACATTGCACTTGCGTTTTTACAAGCTGCAACACAAGCACCACAACCAATACATGCCGCAGCATTAAAAGCTTCGTCTGCATCGTGCTTATCGATAGGGATTGCATTTGCATCGATGGTATTACCCGAAGTGTTTACAGAAACAAAACCACCAGCTTGCTGAATACGCTCAAAGGAATTTCTGTCTACCATTAAATCTTTGATTACCGGAAAGGCCTTAGCTCTAAAGGGTTCGATCACAATGGTATCTCCATCACTAAACTTGCGCATATGCAGTTGGCAGGTAGTCACTAGACGATCTGGGCCATGAGGCTCGCCGTTAATTTGTAGTGAACATGCGCCGCAGATTCCTTCGCGACAATCGTGATCGAAAACTACTGGCTCATCGCCTTTTTCGATCAGTTCGTTATTGAGTTCGTCGAGCATTTCTAAAAAAGACATATCACCCTCGATGCCATCGATTGGATAAGTTTGCATGCTTCCTTTGGTTGCAGCGTCTTTTTGTCTCCAGATTTTAAGAGTTAATTTCATCTGTTCTAAAATTCTTATTTATAACTTCTGGTTTTTACTTTTATATTGTTGTACTCCAACATCTCTTTGTGCAATACGGCATCGGCAGGTTCGCCTTTGTATTCCCAAGCAGAGACATGCATAAAGTTCTCATCATCACGTAAAGCTTCACCTTCTTCTGTCTTGTATTCTTCCCTAAAGTGACCTCCACAAGATTCGTTGCGCTCTAAGGCATCTTTGGCAAACAATTCGCCAAGTTCTAGGAAGTCGGCAACACGGCCAGCTTTTTCGAGTTCTTGGTTCATTTCGTTCATCCCGCCAGGCACTAAAACATCTTGCCAAAATTGGCCTCTCAATTCTTTAATCTCCTGAATTGCTTCTTTAAGATGAGTAGCATTTCTAGACATTCCAACCTTGTCCCACATAATCTTCCCAAGTTTCTTATGAAAATAATCTACAGGCTTAGTCCCATTATTATTGATCAGCTTTTCGAGATCTGTTCGTACCTCGTTCTCGACTTTTTCAAATTCTGGCGAATCTGTCGAAATTGCGCCAGTTTTGATATCGTCTGCCAAATAATTTCCAATCGTATAAGGCAATACAAAATAACCATCGGCCAACCCTTGCATTAAGGCAGATGCGCCCAATCGGTTAGCTCCGTGATCTGAGAAGTTTGCTTCGCCAGTCGCAAAGCAACCAGGTATCGTAGTTTGTAAATTGTAATCTACCCAAATACCTCCCATGGTATAATGTACCGCAGGATAAATCATCATAGGCGATTTATAAGGATTCTGATCTACGATTTTCTCGTACATCTGGAATAGGTTCCCGTATTTGTTTTCTATTGCAGTTTCGCCTAATACCCGAACTTCTTGGTCTGTAGGGCTATGGTTGCCATCAATACCCGCTTGTTCGTTTCCGTAACGATTAATAGCTGAAGCGAAATCTAAATATACTGCTTGGCCTGTTTTGTTCACTCCAAAGCCAGCATCACAACGCTCTTTGGCAGCACGAGAAGCAACGTCTCTAGGTACCAAGTTTCCGAAAGAAGGATAACGACGTTCGAGATAATAATCTCTGTCTTCTTCTTTTAAATCGGTTGGTTTTAGTTTGCCTTCTCTAATCGCTTGGGCATCCTCCATCTTTTTAGGCACCCAAATACGCCCATCATTTCTGAGGGATTCAGACATTAAAGTCAATTTAGACTGATGCTCTCCAGACACAGGAATACAAGTCGGGTGAATTTGTGTAAAACAAGGGTTTGCAAAATGCGCACCTTTTTTGTGAATCTTCCATGAGGCAGTTACATTACTTCCCATCGCATTAGTCGATAAAAAGAAAACATTCCCATAACCACCAGTTGCAATCACAACAGCATGTGCAGAGTGACGTTCTAATTTTCCTGTGACAAGATCTCTAGCGATAATTCCTCTCGCCTTGCCATCTACCTTTACAATGTCTAGCATTTCGTGACGATTGTAAGGTTTTATTTTACCGCGATTTATCTGACGGTTCATTGCAGAATAGGCTCCGAGTAATAATTGCTGTCCTGTTTGCCCCTTTGCATAAAAAGTACGCGACACCAACACTCCCCCAAACGAGCGGTTGTCTAAAAGACCCCCGTATTCACGCGCAAAAGGAACTCCTTGTGCCACACATTGATCGATTATATTCGCAGAGACTTCAGAAAGCCGATATACGTTTGCTTCTCTTGAGCGATAATCTCCTCCTTTTACTGTATCGTAAAATAGCCGATAGGTAGAATCTCCATCACCTTGATAATTTTTTGCTGCATTGATTCCTCCCTGAGCAGCGATAGAATGCGCTCTACGAGGTGAATCTTGATAACAGAATGTCTTAACGTTATAGCCAAGTTCGGCAAGGGTTGCCGCAGCACTCCCGCCAGCCAATCCAGTACCAACTACAATAACGTCTATGTTACGTTTGTTTGCTGGGTTTACAAGCTCGATTTCGTTTTTATGTTTCGTCCACTTATCTGCGAGTGGCCCTTGAGGTATTTTAGAGTTTAAGGTCGACATAAGTGAAACGTTTAATGTGTAAGTTGATTAAAATGGTGATACAAAGCAATAAACACGAAAATTGCAGGAATCAAAATCGCGTACAATTTTGTAGCTCCTTTAATCGCTCTTGAATACTTATTATTGAACCCAACAGACTGAAATGACGAAGCGAAGCCATGCCAGAGGTGCATTGCTAAGAGTACGAACGAAACTACATAAATAGCCACTCGTATAGGATTTTCGAACTTATGCACTAGTTCTGGGAAGTATCGTGTTAGATCTTCTGGATTGGATTCGAAATATTTATGTACAATTTCTGGAACCCAAAAATCGTAAAAATGAAGTCCTAAAAATGCGAGCACTACTAACCCAGAAATAATCATGTTTCGCGATACCCAAGAAGCGCTTGCGCCACCTTTAAAACTAGCGTATTTGATGGCTCTTGCCTTGCGGTTCTGTAACTCTAGAACGATTCCCATTACAAAGTGAAATACCACTCCAAAAATCAAAACAGGCTGAAATAAAAATTGAACCAAGCCATTGGTTCCCATAAAATGAGACCAGGAGTTAAAGGTTTCTGAATCTAATACAGATGCTAAGTTGATTACACAATGTTGGCCTAAAAAGAATACAAGAAACAAACCCGAGAGTGCCATGGCTACTTTTCGGGCAATAGAAGAAGATAATAATCCCATTGGTTGGTCTTTACTTTAAATATATTACAAAAATACGGTGCAAGGCCATCAATAACAAACTTTGTAATTCTAAAAGCAAAATATCACGAAATTTAGAATCAATACAGACTGGCACAATTCTTAAAACCTGAGTTCAACCTAACATTTGTTTACAGTTTAGATGAATTTTTATTCAATTCGAAGTCAGATTTTTGAAAGACTAACTAGTTAATTTAAGAAAATATGGCAAGAATTGGGGGAAATTCATCAAATCCA
>QIIH01000086.1 GCA_003229235.1 Flavobacteriales bacterium
CTATGTCGAGCGCTTGGACCGAGTGAAAACGAGTCATAGTATGCAATTGGGCCGTCGCAGTAGACGGGCTGTGAGAAATGCGGGCTAGTACGTTTAACCTAGATTAATCCAATAAGAATTTATGACGTACCGCGCCACTCGAGTTAAAGCGATAGATTGACTTTTGTAGATATGAAGTAAACACCCTCAAACCATAGCCACCGCTATGCTTTTTCGTGTGATAAGCCAAACTGCTTACGAACGCAGAGATGCACGAGGTAGAGCTTTGCTGCGCCAGTTGCCGAACCTAATTCTCTTCAAACACGAAGTGTTATGTAATATCTAGGCTGATACATAGGTTATAATTTTTCATTAAACATTGAGTTATAGTGCTTTATCGTCTTGTCTAAGCCCTCCTCCAAAGAGATTTCGGAATTCCAACCCAATAAAGTATTCGCCTTTTCTATATCGGCGTAGAGCGCCATATTTTCATTTTGCCGATAAGGAAATTTACCATAATCAGGATTACCCGCACCCACCCTCTTCCTAACTTGCTCTATTAGCTCTCTAATTTTTACCGCCCGCCCAGATGCTAAGTTTATAACTTCACCTAATATTTCTGGCTTATTTAAAGCGCAAATAATCCCATTAACCACATCGCTAATATAACAAAAATCTCTTAATTGCTCGCCAAGCGAAGCCGGAAATTGTTTATCTTGCAAACATCCACTAATGATTTGAGGTAAAAACCTTTGCTTATTTTGCTCGGGCCCATAAACTAAAAATAGCCGTAGAATAACAGCTGGGTACTGCTCGGCCCTGTATAGCATTTGCAAAAAATGAGTAGCGGCGGTTTTGGCAAAAGAATAGGGTGAAAAAGACTGTTCACGATTATTCTCAGATTGCGGTGCAGATTGGTTCCCGTACTCATCGCTACTACCAATTTGAATAAATGCTTTTAATTGTTTGCGGCTTAAGCAATGAACTAAGTTTTGCACACCCGTAAAATGTGCTGCAATTACCGTCAGGCCGACAGAATCAAATGAGGAATGATCAACGCAGCCCCCTAAATTAACTACATAGTCAAAAGACAGGTTTTTTAAGCTTCTCTGTAACGCGCTCAGATTAGAAATATCCACTGTGATTTGGCTGTAGCCACGTGGCTCTACGTTAAGTCCCTTTCGGCAGAGCACGGTAACATTTAATCCTTCCTCGATGCAGCGTAAAACCAAGTGACGCCCAATAAACCCAGAGCCGCCTACAACTAATATCTTATTTTGAGTCGTCATAATATCTTAACTTTATACTTAAGAAGATATCTTTAATTACGATTACGCTCATAGTGTATATTTGTACCTTTGCATAAAATTGAATAGTACCAATACCTAGTTAGTCCAGTCGTACCTAATTTTGTCCAGTTCTACTCGTTCAGTCTCGTCTGGATCATGCTCAATATTTGCTACATTCAATAACAAATTTGTGTGCACTCCAATACCTTGGAAACCTAACCAAACCATCGGTGGTACAGTTAGCCTGTAATAATTATTTATTGATAAATTTATTGTTTGACAATGATGCTCTGAACTAGAATCTATGCGGTCATCGTATATCACAAACTTGATTTCGCCTACAGGTACAATTAAATTTAAAGTCATTTCTCGGTGCCGCTTCCATGCCTTTATACATCCATGATTAACTGTAGAAAAATAAGCGTCACCAAAGCCTTTAAATTCACTGTCGCTTTTTTTCATTGCATGCAACACATCGCCATCAGCAATCTCTATTATTTTAAGCGCAGTCAACACTACGCCCTTTATTTGTCGATCGCCCATGCTTTATTTCTACGCTTCGCTTTGTCTATATAGTTATAAATTTGTGACTGAGTGAATTCGTGCATTGAAGTCAGTTTTTCACTATAATATGCTTTGTACCAATTAACAGTCATCTCAACAGTTTCTTCAAAATTTAACGTAGGCACCCAGTTCAATAGGGCTAAAGCCTTATCGCAATTTAGTTTTAGCAATCCTGCCTCGTGAAATTGTTCAGCTTTATTGGAAACATCTTCCCATTTAACTTGATCCCAATGTGATGACATAGCGGTAATTAGATTTCGGACCGAATAATTTTGATCTGCTGTAGGCCCAAAATTAAATGCCTCGCCTTGCAATTCTTTTTTATCAGACAGCATAGCACCCAAAAACAAATAACCACCTAAGGGTTCTAAGACATGTTGCCAAGGCCTAGTTGCCTCTGGGCTTCTAATCGACAAGGACTCTCCTTTGGACCATGACTTCATGCAATCCGGTACAATCCTATCGATCGCCCAGTCACCGCCACCAATAACATTACCTGCTCTGGCAATGGCTACCTTAATATTACCCTCAGATCGAAAAAATGAATCCACATAAGATCTAATAGCAAGTTCGGCCATGCCCTTAGATGCGCTATAGGGGTCTTTACCGCCAAGACGGTCTGTTTCTCGATATCCCCAATTCCATTCGACATTATCGTAGGCTTTATCACTTGTAATCATCACAGCTACAGTATTGGCATCTAAGTTACGCAAAGCATCCAAAATACCAACCGAACCGAGCGCATTAGTACTAAAGGTATCCAGTGGATTAGCGTAGGAATCTCGAACCAATGCCTGAGCAGCTAGGTGAAAAACAAAATCAGGTTTTTCCTGTTTGAATATCTCTCCTATGGCGCTAAAATCTCTAATGTCGATTCTTACATCACGAACAAATTCATTAATATTTGATGCACTATAATTTGAAGGGTCGCTAGGGACATCATGTGATATACCAACTACTTCTGCACCCATTAATTTTAGCCAGATTGACAACCAGCTCCCTTTAAACCCAGTATGGCCCGTAACAATGACCTTCTTATTCGAATAATATTTTTTTAGTAACATGCAAATTATTTGCCTAGTTTAAATTACAAACAACAATCTTTATATTTTAGTAATATTAGCCTAATACAATTCTTTCATTTTACAGTATACGCTTACAACCGCTACTCTAATTTATAAAGATTTACTATTCAAATCGCATGATACTTATTTTTTTTTCAAAAAACAATTATATTACATCACCCTAAATTTCAATACTAAGAAACCAAATGCTTAAGCAACGAAAATTACATACAATGCAATTCTCTCACAACCAAAATATTTGTCTATAGCTAAATGAATGGGCATAAAACTAGCTAAAATATCACTGCTGTTCCGTTAAGAATTGAAACTAAGCATTGAAATAATGTTTACGCCGTAATAAATATAAAGATAACAGAGCAATACCAGGAGTTTTCGAACTATACGACCAAAAACTGTCTTGATGGCTTATGCCAACACGTGTTGAGACATGAATTCTAAACTTTAACCTATCAAGTATTCGCTTACTTTTCCCCGCACTCGGCGATAGTTTATCGCCTCCTGACGGGCTACAAAACATACTAAAAGTAGCCTACAGGAAAAAATGCATCAAAGGTTAACGGTACAGTAGTGCTCAAATATAAAGAAAAATTCCTAGAAGGGATGTGACAACTGTAAAACCTTATTTTTTCTTCTTAGCGGTAAGTTTAAAACTACTCACTGCGGCATCAAATGCATGCTTATGTTTAGGATAAAAATGTAAGACTGGCGCTTGATACATTAAAAAATAAATACCTTCCTTTGTTGCAAATCCATAGATGTCTCGCTTGAATCGCAAACCTTTGGTGTTTTTAAAAGCCAGCTTAACTTTAAAACCCTGTTTACCAACTAGTTTCATTGGTTTATTTTCTACAATTTTTGCATTTTTCGTTGAAGAGCTTTTGCGTATCATTGCCACCACTAATTCTGCCAACTCAGAAGGCAGCATTGTATCGCTTGTTTTTTTCTTTAAAGATTTATGCGATTTTTTGTGTGGCCAAAAACCAATACGAATCATTTGCAAACTAAGTCCATCGCGCGTCGCTGTTATGGCCTTTTTATCTGCCGAGTATCGCATCCAACCTTTTGGTAGTTCGACACTAAATCTATTTTTAGGTCCAATAACGGCTTTATCACCAATACGCTTCCACGTCGCACAGCTGCTAAGAAAACTAACGCAAAGAATTAGTAATAAGAATTGAATGTAGGTTTTCATTTTTTTAACATTGAGGGCAAGCACTCATTTTGTGGCTACTGGCGATTTGTAAAATCAACTTATTAAATTGACCGACTCTATTCACTTGTATTTTCTTTAGAGCCGGGCGAACATTTTTTCAGTAGCAATGGGTTTCAATCTATTTTTACTAAGTAATTCGTTATAAACATTACTTATTTTTTATATTATCTAAATATTGTCTCACATAAGCGACATCTGCATGCTTAGGAGCCAAGTTTAGAAATTTTTTAAATGACTCTTTAGCCTCAGTATAGCGTTTGTTTTTCATATAGTGAATACCAATTGCACGATAGACTGGCGCAAATTTAGGCGCACCTATGATCGTTTTTAAATAGGCAATATACGATTTGTCACTATCTCCCTTTTTACCACGGCGTCGATAAGCTTCACCTAAGTAGTAATTCACAAAAGAAGGGTAATTGGATTCGTTTGCTTTTTCCTCAAGAATTAGAATAATACTGCGATAGCGCCCAAAGGACAAATTAGACTTTAAATCAGCCACTCGCAAAGAACTCATCTCTTTTTTATAAGTCTCTTCGCCAATACGCCCCGCAAATTCTGTTTCATTTTTAATTAACTCTTTATAACTATCAATTCGATTTTGCAG
>QIIH01000187.1 GCA_003229235.1 Flavobacteriales bacterium
TCGAGTTTTGTCATTACCTCATTCTTTATTTAGATTTTCTATACTAGCTCTAGTATTGATATGTTTTGTAGCTTGTGATTCTGGCAATAGACATCAAGGAGATTTAAGCTTTTTTATTCCAGATAACAGCGTAGTTATATTACGTACTTCGAGCTTAGAAGATCTAACTAGCGATTTTAATAATAACAGCTTGCTCTCGAAAGCAACTGCTAATCTTTGGACCGCCCAACTACAGAATAAATTAGGGTATCTAAACAAGCTAAATTTAGAGGGCAATAGTTATATCTGTTTAAATATAAAGCAGGACACAATTTATGACTTTACGCTAATTACAAGGCAACATAGCAATCTATTGGTTAGAGACACTTTAGACACCATTAATGCACCAGCAATAAATTTAATTTCGAATAACATAGGCACGCTAACTATTGGTGAAACCTCATACTATACGGCCATTGTAGACAGTGTTTTAATAAGTTCTACAAACAAAGCCTTGGTTGCGGCTGCCCAAGAACAAAAACTACCGTTTTACTCGCCAGCATTAAAAAAATTATTAAATGCCCTACCAGAAAATGCTCCGAGTATTTTTATCAATAATCAAGAGCAAACCGGGGTTGTTAATACTCTCTTTAGCGGACTAGCTTCAAGCAACCTGCCTCTAGAACCTTGGACTGGGCTCAGTTTTAAAATATTACCAGGTGAGCTGTCATTTAACGGAGTTACTATCGCAATCGACAGCACAATTACCCCCTTAACCGCTTTTAAAAACACCTTGCCTCAAAAACTAAATTTTGAGAAGGTAGTACCTCGAAATTCCGAAGGAGTTATTGCCATGAGTTACGACAATTTTGATCTGTATTCTTCTGAACTATCCAACAAGCAAATAACAGAAGACAGCATGCAAATTACTAGAGCTTTTATGAGCTCTACAGTTGGCACAAGTTTAATATTTGGACGCGAGCAGCAGCCTACATTCATATTTGAGCCAGTTGAACTCGGTATAAGTCTCGACCTTTTAACACCTGCCTTAGAAAGGTTAGAAGACTATAAAGGAGTAACGCTATTTAGGCTAGAGCAGAGTCTGCCAATAGACGATATGATAAAAACCTATGTAGACTCGATGAAAACAAAAGGGAATTTGATTTTTGTGCTTGCAAATCAAATTTTGAGTTGTAGCAACAAACAAATGGCAGAGGACATTATCTCTCAGTTTCTCATAAACAATACACTGGCGACAAGCGCTGTTTATATAGATACCAAAACGACTTTGCAAGAATCTGCCTCTATAACCATGATAGCCATGCAACCCAGTTTTAGTTCAAAATTACAAAATTGGAGCTCGTCCAATACCAGTTCTGTTATAAACGATATTAGTTTTAAAAAATATCCCATAGGAATAGTACAATTTGAAGTACAGGGATCTTTTACTCACATAAATGGACTATTTAAAGAAGCCGGTGGGCAAACAAGCGGAACGGGCATAAAAGAATTGCTTTCTAAACAACATAGCTCACCCTTTATTTTAGAGCCACAATTTTTCTCTAACCACCGCAGTAGCGGAAAGGACATTGTTTTTCAGGATGCCAATAATAAGCTCATGCTATACTCGGCAAATGGCACCAAGCTCTGGGAGAAACAGCTAGACGGCCCAATACTTGGCAAAATTAATGAAGTAGACTTATTGAGAAATCGAAAGTTTCAGCTCACGTTTACCACCTCGAAAACGCTGTATATTTTAGACAGAAACGGGCGTGAAGTGGCGCCTTTCCCTATTGAGTTTAAAGATGAAGTTACACAGCCACTGGCTATTTTTGATTACGATAACAACCGCAAATACAGGTTTGTAATTACTCAAGGTGATCAAATTTTGATGTACGATAGTACCGCCAAAATTGTAAAAGGGTTCACCTTTACCAAAGCACAATCTAATTTGGCTTTTGCTCCTAAACACTTCAGAATGGGCAATAAGGACTATATCGTCATTGCCGAGTCCAGCGGAAAATTACACATAAAAAGCAGAGTTGGAAAAGACAGAATTAAAGTAAATAAACTCTTCAACTTTGGCTCGATTAGCCCGCAAGCAGAAGACGGTACTTTCGTGATTATCACTACCGATAACACCAAGGAAACAATAAATACCTCAGGCAATGTAAGCTCAAAAAATCTGGGAGTCTCAAACGACTTTGACCTCACTATTGTGGGCAAAACTAAAGTCTCACTAGACGATAACTTACTAAGAATAAACGGCAGACTTATCGAGTTACCATTCGGAATATACACGGCTCCACAAATTTTTAACATCCGCAGGGTCACCTATATTGCCCTAACAGACACTCAGACAAAGAAACTTTATGTTTACAAATCTAGTGGCAATCTATTGCCCAATTTTCCCATTTTTGGGACAGGTCCAGCATCTCTCGGGGATGCCAATAACAATCGTAGTGTAAATATCCTTGTATCTAGTGACGACAACGGATTCTTGCTATATGAGATTCGTTAAGGGCAAAGAAAATTCCTAAATCTATAATTAAATTATTACCTTTAAATAATCTGTTTACTTAATGAGCTCGTTTACACTTTTTGTATTTAACCGAAAATGAGAGGAAACTTGTTCAGATGAGGCACTTTTTGAAGTACATAACAGCGATACGTATAAGAAAAGTAACAAAATATAGACAAATTTCAGTCATTTTTTAGGGAATAGAAAAAGTTTAAACGAGTTCAATACTGAATATGAAAAATACTAAGCAATACACGCTGATTTTGATAGGCCTCCTACTAACTACTTCTGGGGTATTAGCACAAACCAAACGAATCAAGCGACCAACAAGTAGAATAGGTGTTTACAGTGCCGATACCTTTGTAAAGGAATCATTTGATATTTACGACAAGACATATCGTTATGACGGCTATGCCGAAGCGGGTACACCATTATCTGACAACGATATCGATATTTTAGAAAATGCCATAACAGATGCCGAACGACTCATAGCAAGCGCTCCTAATGTCGTGGGCGATTTAGACGGAGTTGGTGCCTTTAAACAAGCTAAGGCAACGCTACAAATCAACCGCACCCAAAAAGCTTTGAGATATTGTATAAAGACCATTCCTAAATTATTAAAAGGCCATAAAAATGACGGCGAGCAAGACGATTCGAGCGAGCAAAACGATAACAGTACTGGCAATGACACCAACGGCGAGGATGGTGGTGGTGGTAATGGCAATACAAAAGGACAGGACGATACCAGTAACGACAGCCCAGATGGGCCAGTAGTTATAAATACCAAATTTGACTTTGTCCCTGGTAGCGAGCTTATCTTTTTTGACGATTTTGCCAGTGACTATATAGGAGATTTTCCAGCTAATTGGAATACAAATGGCAATGGCGAAGTAGTAACCTTTGGTAGTGACCCACAAAAATGGTTTGAGTTAAAAAACGGACATCACACTTATTATGTTCCTGATGTAAGCGACTTACCCGATGAATATACCATAGAATTAGATGTTAAGACTGTTGGCATAACACGTCAAACTTCGTCTGCGGCGCGCCTTTCTGTTGCAATTGCCGATGATAATAAGGTTAGAAGAAGCAATAACTATGTGAATATTCTCTTGAATTATCCGCAATACGTGGCCACTAGCGTGCGTGTGATTAGTAAAATTCCGAGTGGAGATAATATTAATAACTCGTTAAACAAAGACCTGCGTAAGGAACAACTACAGGTGCATCATATATCGATAGCTGTTAACAAACGTCGTTTACGATATTGGGTAAATCAAAAGAAGTGTATTGATGTGCCGCGAGTTATGCCAGAGAATTCTATTTTTAAAGGAATAAAACTTAATCTAGTAGGATTTAATGGCGAAACCGAACGCTTGTTTGTGAGCAATGTTAGAATCGCCAAAGGGGGACTCGATTTAAGAGGTGTACTTCTTGCAGAAGGCAGTGTTTCGACCTCAGGAATTTTGTTTGATTCGGGCTCGTCAAGTATTAAATCGCAGTCATATGGTATTATTCGTCAGATTTCGCAGGTATTACAACAAGACAGTTCTATGAACTTACTCATAGTTGGTTATACCGATAGCGATGGCGACGATGAAGTAAATATTACATTGTCTAAAGCTAGAGCAGAAGCGGTTAGGCAAGCTTTGATAAATTCGTATGGCATTGATGCCAGCCGATTAACAACAGACGGTAAAGGAGAAGCAAATCCCGTTACTGGCAACGATTCGACAGAAGGAAAATCACAAAATAGACGTGTAGTTTTTACACGACAGTAAATTTTTAGGCCAACATGCTAAGTTGGGCTTCAAAAAGAAGTTCGAAATGCTTTCTAAGCTTGGTTTTTACGTCTTCTAAAGGGACCTCTTTTTTACCAAGCTCTACGTTAAGTGAAGTAACAGCCTTGCCTTTTATTCCGCAGGGAATCATATGGTCAAAGTAACCCAGATTAGAGTTAACATTTAGCGCGAAGCCATGCATTGTTACCCATCTGCTCGCACGTACGCCCAAGGCACAAATTTTACGTGCAAAAGGTGTCCCTACATCTAGCCATACCCCAGTCTCACCGGCAGAACGCTCTGCTTTGATATCATATTCGGCTAAGGTGTTTATAATCATTTGCTCCAAAAGGCGCAAATATTTATGGATATCGGTAAAAAA
>QIIH01000091.1 GCA_003229235.1 Flavobacteriales bacterium
CTGCAAACACTTGCTGGCCAACCATCCCGTCGTCTGTAAGATTCATTGCAAACTTGAGCATCTTGATAGAAGTTGGCGATTTTGCCAATATATCTTGCGCCCAATCAAATGCGGTGTCTTCTAGCTTTTCATGCGCAACCACGGCATTTACCATGCCCATTTCAAGAGCTTCTTGAGCGCTGTAATCTCTACCTAAAAAGAAAATTTCACGCGCTTTCTTTTGCCCTACCATTTTAGCCAAATATGCCGATCCATAACCCCCGTCAAAACTAGTAACATCTGCATCGGTTTGTTTAAAAATAGCATGCTCTTTGCTAGCTAACGTCATATCGCAAACGACATGCAAGCTATGGCCACCACCAACAGCCCAACCTGGCACTACCGCGATTACAGCTTTAGGCATAAACCTAATTAAACGCTGAACTTCTAGAATATTTAGCCGGTGATAACCATCTTGCCCTACATATCCTTGACTCCCCCTAGCCTTTTGGTCGCCACCACTGCAAAAACTATACACGCCATCTTTGGGCGAAGGCCCTTCTGCACTAAGCAAGACAACTCCTATACTCGTATCTTCTTGGGCATCGTGAAAAGCATCCAAAAGCTCACTGGTAGTATGTGGTCTAAATGCATTGCGAACTTCTGGCCTATTAAAAGCAATTCTCGCTACGCCATTACTCTTTTTATAAGTGATATCTGTATATTCTTTTGCAGTTTTCCAATCGGCTTTGAGCATAATCGTTATTTTAGCGTAAATATACTCTTTGTCTTCTAGACTTAGAAATTCCCATTATTATGAAAAATCTGTTTTTTACGCTGTTTTGTTGTCTTACATTTTCATTTGTCAATGCCCAAGAGTCCTACCAATTTAACACTCAAATAGACCTTGAGACCACAAGCGTGATAAGTCAAGGTGCAACAGGAACTTGTTGGAGCTTTTCTACTTCTTCTTTTCTAGAATCAGAAATTATGCGTATCACTGGCAAAACTATAGATCTATCGGAGATGTATACTGTACGTAATACGTATCCAATTAAGGCAGATAACTACGTTATGCGACAGGGGAAAGCTCAGTTTAGTGAAGGAGGTTTAGCACATGATGTTATTAATTCGGTTAAAAAATATGGCTTGGTACCTTTAGAAGTTTACACCGGTCTCGAAGAAGGTGCTGCAAAACACAATCATGCAGAAATGGTCGCAGTGCTTAGTGCCATGCTAGATACTTATATAGATAATCCAGGGCGTAGCCTTAGCCCAAAATGGCGTGATGCAGTTAGCGCTGTACTAGATGTTTATATCGGCAGTAATCCAGAGCAGTTTACATACGACGGAAAGCAATATACGCCACAGAGTTTTTTAACAATGACGGGGATTAACCCAACCGAATACGTGAATATCGCATCTTTTACTCAGGCACCATTTTACAGTTCATTTATTTTAAATATTCCAGACAATTTTTCTAATGGGAGTTTTTATAATGTACCATTAAACGATTTTATTCAAGTAATTGATTCGGCCCTAGAAGATGGTTATACTGTAGGGTTAGATTGCGATGTAAGCGAGCGAAGCTTTTCTAGTAAAGATGGGGTTGCGGTGATTCCAAAAGACCCTCTTAATGTTAAAAAAGCCTTGAGTGGTATTTATCCAGAGCGCATTATTAACCAGGAATACCGTCAACAGCAATTTGAGAACTACGCTACCACAGACGATCATCTGATGCATATTACAGGCACTCTTACAGATCAAAACGGCACTAAATACTATAAGGTTAAAAATAGCTGGGGTACAGACGAGAAGCGCAACGCAAATGGAGGCTATGTCTATTTTAGTGAATCTTATATGCGACTAAAAGCTATTAGCGTAATGATTCACAAAGACGCATTGTCAAAACAAGTAGCTAATCAATTGGGTCTCTAGCATATAGTCGACTATTTATACCGTTTATCTTTTTTATGAAAACTTTAATTCAATTTGCTATGCAAGCATAATAGTTGAGCGTAAATTTGCCGAAAATTTTTTATAAATGAGAGTTGATAAGTCACTGGCTTATAAGTTTTGTACAGCCGAATATAATTTACCCTTTGCCGACATTTACTTTTTTGATAAATTTGTGATTACACAGGCCAAAGAGGGCGTAACCTACAGTAAAAGCGAATTGATTAGTTTGATTGGCGCTATTACCAAACATTTTCCTGAAAATGTCCCTTTTGATTTTATTTCGAATCGAATAAATGACTTTAGTATTGACCCTTTAGATCTCCAATGGTTTTTAGGAACATTTAATAATATGCGATCTTATAATGTTGCCTATTACGACAGCCCGAGCAAAGGAAACATTTCAATAGAATCCCTTTTCTCTCCTGTTCCTGTTTATTCTTATGCACATTTAGATTTAGCTTTACAAGCTCTAAGCTTGTCTAAAGAGATTGTTTTCTCGACTAATGCAAGGCATAACTAATAACATATTAACCTGAGTTCGATATGGCGTGATTTTTGCTTACATTTAGACACTAAATCTATATGATTTGAATCTTAAATTAGTCTTCTTTCTTAGCATTTGCTTTTATAGTACTACCTTTATTGGGCAGGACCTTGATACGCGTGTGCTTTTAATTCTGTCGATAGAAGCTGCCAAAGATGCACAAATTAATGTACTCGAAGCTCCCTACGAATATGTAGGATCTTACCCATTAACACCCCTAGACTTCAGCAAAAAAGACGATATTTTTTGGGAACCTGTAGATATGACATTGGCTGTTACCCAAACAAACGACCGCCAATCTAGAGAATACGATATAGAGGCCTTAGAGTCTAAAACTTTTGGATTTAGTGTTACTGGAAATTACGGTATACAAGGCCCTACTACTACAAAAAATATTGTTTATAAAGATATGAGTAGAATTAATTATTTGGGGAGTTGCCCACCAATAGGCAGCTGTTGGCGTTGTGCACCTCGGCGTACTAGTCTTTTTTATCAGTAAGGCTGATACCTGTTGGCTCAATAGAAATTAGCTTATTTTTATACAACGTACCTATCGCCTTTTTAAAACTCTTTTTGCTCATCCCTAACAAGTCTTTTATTAGATCCGGATCGCTTTTATCATTCAGCTCTAAAAAACCACCGGCCATTTTTATCTCGTCAAGGATATACTGAGAATTTGGCTCAATGCTGCGGTATCCTTCCTCTTGTAATACAATATCAATTTTGTTATCATCCCTGATTTTCTTTACATATCCCGGGAGTGAATCGCCAGTGCGAATGTCTTCAAAAATATTTTCTACATAAATCAAGCCGTTGTACTTACCATTAATAATCACATTTGCGCCTCGCTCTGTTAAATGTGTCACTAACAAATCTACCTTGGCAAATTTTTCGATATCAAGCGTTGTATTGTCTAAAAATTTCTGTGTTTTACTCGAACCAACCAAACGTTCGGTAAGCTCATCGATATATACATAAACGATATACCAGTTACCCTTTTTCATGGGGCGAGCTTGCTCAATAAATGGAATAAATAAATCTTTCCCGATGCCCCATTCCATAAAAGCACCTTTATCGGTTACTTCGCTGCAATGTAAATACCCAAAGTTTCCGACGGTGACCTTAGGCTCTAAGGTGGTAGCAATAATACGTTGCAAATTGTCTTTATACACAAAAACTCGAAGCTGGCCTCCAACCTCGTAAACTTCCGGTTTAAATTTATGTGGTAAAAGAACTACTTCGTCCGAATCGTTGGTTTCGTCGCCTAAATATAAACCTGGATCGGTCTCGCGTAGTATAGTAAGTGTATTGTATTCACCTAGTTGCATCATGGCGGCAAAGGTACAATTTTGAACGGCTTTATTTATTTACAATTTATTTGTTTTTTATCGTTCGATTCGTTTATTTTGACAAATTGATGAAAAGTCTCAATTCCCCACATTTTTCTGATGGTATCACCTTGTTGCACGTGTATACGTCAAATCTTGGTGTTATCTATTTTTACGAACATTTAGTTGTTGCCGAATTTAATGAAGGTATCTCCCTTTCTTATCACAATGCTTTCTCTCTTTTACTAAAATCAATCAAATACGTTGGCACTCGACCCATCGTGTATATAAGCAACAGAATTAATTCGTACAGTGTACAACCAAATGATTATAAATATTTAGAGAAAGTACCAAACATTAAAGGGATTGCTATTGTAGTTAAAGATCCTATAGGCACATCTAACGCTATGTTAGAATCAAAATTTGTTAGTAAAAACTTTGGCGTGTTCAGTTCTATTCAAGAAGCACAAACTTGGGGACTAGCAATTTTAGAACCCTAATTAATAAAGTCAAAATAGTCTAATAGGTATCTATCATTTAGCGTACTTGGCGTCACTATTTCTAGCAATTTAGGAGTACCGTTATCACTATAAAATCCAGTCAATTGTTCGCTCAAAGT
Organism: Flavobacteriales bacterium; assembly: GCA_003229235.1. GTDB lineage: Bacteria > Bacteroidota > Bacteroidia > Flavobacteriales > Flavobacteriaceae > Gilvibacter. The sequence continues at coordinate 4,430 of QIIH01000091.1, forward strand.
ATCGAAACTAGATGTATGCAAATAATCAAAACCATACATTTCGCAATAAGATTTAGCGTTTAAGGTGTGCTTGGTTTCGAAGTAGGTAGAAAAAATATCAGAGTTTTTATCGCCTGGTAAAATTCTAAATATTCCTCCGCCTGCGTTGTTCACCAAAATTATTCTGAAGTTGGACGGAATGTAATTATTCCAAAGTGCATTGCTATCGTAAAAAAAGCTCAGAT
>QIIH01000048.1 GCA_003229235.1 Flavobacteriales bacterium
TTTGAGATTGTCCGACGAAATACTTCAGGATATTGATACCGTTCATGCGCAAAACCCGAATCCTGCGCCTTAGAACCTAAGTTTGAACTCAGGTTTAGAGATTACCCAAACAAATGCCGCACCAAATCGTGCACTTTGCCAATTTTGATGAGTTCGATATCAAATTGCTTTTGCCCAATTTTAGATTGGCTCGAAATTACCATGGTTTCAAAGCCTAGTTTTTGAGCTTCGGCTATTCGTTGCTCGATTCTTGTGACAGGTCTTACTTCGCCAGAAAGGCCAATTTCTGCAGCAAAACACAGCGATTTAGGCACTACAATATCTACATTAGAAGATAAAATAGCAGCGACAACGGCTAAATCTATGGCAGGGTCTTCTACACGAATTCCGCCAGTAATATTTAAGAATACATCTTTGGCCCCAAGTTTAAAGCCTGCGCGCTTTTCTAGCACTGCCAAAAGCATGTTTAAGCGTTTTGCATTATAACCTGTGGCAGATCGCTGAGGTGTACCGTATACCGCCGAACTCACCAAAGCTTGAATCTCTATTAGCAATGGGCGCATCCCTTCAAGTGATGCCGCAACTGCGGTACCACTCATTGCTTCGCCTTGATTAGATAGCAATACCTGCGAAGGGTTTTTTACTTGTTCTAAACCACTTGTGACCATCTCGTAAATACCAAGCTCGTTGGTAGATCCAAAACGATTTTTATTGGCTCTAAGCAAGCGATACATATGATTGCGATCGCCTTCAAACTGCAAGACAGTATCTACCATATGTTCTAAAATTTTAGGGCCCGCAATGTTGCCATCTTTGGTAATATGCCCAATAATAATAACTGGGGTCTCGCTCTCCTTGGCAAATTTGATTAGCTCACTGGTAGTTTCTCGAATTTGAGAAACACTCCCGGCACTACTTTCAACAAAGTCTGTATGCAGCGTTTGAATAGAATCGATCACGACCAAATCTGGATTAGTAGTGGCAATGTGATTAAATATATTTTGAGTATTGGTTTCTGTTAATACCAAGCAGTGTTGTGCATTAGGGGCGATACGATCTGCGCGCATTTTAATTTGAGCTGCACTTTCTTCGCCAGATACATAAAGTGTTTTAAAGGATAATTTGAGCGCGATTTGCAACATTAGCGTGCTCTTTCCAATGCCAGGTTCGCCACCAAGTAATATTAAAGATCCAGGTACAATCCCTCCTCCTAAAACGCGATCTAACTCCTCGTCTCCAGTTGGAATCCTGGCTTCGTCGCTACTTTTGATTTCAGAAATAAGTGTAGGTGTCGATGCCTTTTTATTAGATTTTGTTGCTGGTTGCCATGCACTGGGAGCTTTTTTCTGAATAAGTTCTTCTGAGATGGTGTTCCACTCTTTGCAGGCAGTGCATTGCCCTTGCCATTTAGAGAACTGTGACCCACAATTTTGACAGAAAAAGGAAGTTTTAACTTTTGCCATTTGCTAACTACAGAAATTTTATTTTAAACTTAATACCCAAAATCTTCTTTTATTTTATCGGCACGGTCGAGCATTAAATCGACGGTAATAAAATCTACCTCTTCTTTGTTGTAACCTCCCTGAAAAGTTCGCATAGCTTTTCTAGGCTCGCCAATTTCTTCGTAATAGCGTCCTAAATAATAAGGCCCTAAAACTAAATCTGGATATTGAGATTGCGCTAGTTTAGCAATTTCACCAAGGGCTTCCCATTTTTCGGTTTTCTCGGCAGCTGTTGCAACTGCAATAAAATCCTTAATTCTAATAGGATTTGTTAGCCCAAAAAGATCTTCTATAGTTGCGTATTTTTCTACCAAATAGTTATAGGGCGACCCTGGGAGAGTGAGCAATACTTCTTTGTATTCTTTTTTGCTGATTGGCCTATACACCTGAAAAATCTTTTCTAAAGCAGACGGAATTCCACGCCCTACAAGAGAGTAGTGATTAGCTCCGTCAAAATTATCAAAATAATAGGTAAGGTTAGGAGAGTCTATCGCGGCCAATCTTTTATCTAAATCAATAGCTACATCCATTAGCCCTTTTACATCGTCTGTTCCTGTCGCTAGATAATAAAATGTTGGGTTTTCTATCATAGGCAATCGCTCTGCCAATCGCTCGTCTAATAAGGGAGCCAAATCTGGACTGAGGTTTATATAGCCATTAAAAAGAGGCGGGTCTTTAAATAAATAATAGTTTATAAAATTGGCGGTAAAATCGTGCCCGACGGCGATTATAAACTTTGCTGTGCGGTATTTTTCGTCAAAATACGGGATAAGTTCAAGGCCAATAAATTCGAAAAAGGCGGCGCTTTCTTCTTCGGGGAAAAACGTGCCATCACCATAATTGCAGTCAGAATAGCGATCTTCTTGCAGAATACCAACTACGATAGATTCGGGCATATCTTCCCAATAACTGTAATAATCTACATTACCTGCAACAGGTTCGAACAAATAATCGCCATCAAGCACTATGACAATTGGATAAACCTTCTCTTCGTTCGCATCGTAATTTCGAGGCATCTGAATCTTTAATTTTCGTGATTCGCCTAGTCTTTCTGAGGCAAATTCTTCGTATATAATTTTTGATTGTGCTAGACTAGAGTAGTTAACTGTCAAGCAAAGAACAAGTAGGATAAAATTTTTCATACTAGCAGGATTGAACCCTCATTGCGAAGGGCTATTGCATAAAGTGGGATTAAGAGGGGTAAGATACTAAAAATTGAAGTCTTATTAGGCTTGTTTATTTGGCTTTGGCAGTCTTTTTGAAAGAAGTGGCAATAGTAAAAAGCTCAGCCCGCCAACTACTATATTAAGTGCAGTTTGCGACCCCCAGATAACCCAGCCAAAAGCTTCTCCTTGTTCTTGAGAGATTCCAGAAAAGACAAACACAGCACCTACAACTATAGGATAAGGGAAGATTCCTAGCCCGCCATTAGTGGTCGAGATAGAAAAGCTACCTGCAACAAAAGCAACTAAGATTGTCCCCATTGGAGTAATTGCCATTCCTGGAATGGCAAATTTAATCACCCAAAACATCAGCAGATAAATCGCCCAGATTAAGACCGTATAAAATAAAAACAGGCCTTTATTTTTCATCGTCAAGATGCTCCGAATACCTTCGAGTATACCTTGTAAAAAGAGATTTATTTTTATTAACCAATTGTTTTTACTTTTTCTAATCAGCCGTAAAAACCCAAGAAATAATATAAACCCTAAGACAACAATGCCTAGGCTTGCAAAGACATTTATATTTTGTTGCTCTAGATAATTGATCAAGTTGCCACTTTGCATGAAAAAGGCCAGCCCTACTACCAATATAAGCATGACAAGATCTGCAACCCGTTCCGAAATTATGGTACCGAAGGACTTTTCGAACGAGATATCTTCATAATTGGATAATGTTACTGCCCTCAATATTTCGCCAGATCGCGGAATTCCGAGATTAGCCAAATAGGCGATCATTACAGAAACAAAACTTACTGAGTACCTAGGTTTACAGCCTAAGGGCTGCAAAAGATACTTCCAACGATAGGCGCGCAGAGAATGACTAATAATTCCAAGAAGCAGCGAAAAAGAAATCCACCAAGCGTCTGCGTTTTTTATATTCTCCCATAGAATGCCACGAGATTCGGGCGTCATCTTAGATATAGAATAATATATCAAGCCAACTCCGATAAGAATAGGGATTACAGTTTTTGAAAATGTAATGAGTGATTTTTTCAAACTATTTGAGCAAATTAGTTTTTTCGTCCGGAAACACAAGTGCGGGCCTGTGCTTTTTGGCGTCTTCGGCAGTCATGATTCCGTAGGTAATAAGTATCAAAATGTCTCCCGGAGCAACTTTACGGGCTGCAGCACCATTAAGTGTAATTTCGCCACTTGCTCTGGGTCCTGGAATAGCATAAGTTTCGAGACGTTCGCCATTGTTATTGTTAACAATCTGAACTTTTTCACCTTCAATAATGTTGGCCGCATCCATAAGATCTTGATCTATGGTAATGCTTCCTATATAATTAAGATCTGCACCTGTAACTTTTACACGATGGATCTTAGATTTTAATACATGTAATAACATAGGGGTAAAGATATTTAATTTGTATTAAGCACTAGAACTTAATAAGAGTTTAACGCAATATTGTCTATCAAGCGCACTGGTCCGGCAAAGACTGCCAAGAAGGCTCGGTACTTATTGTTTTTTCGTTTACGTTTCACAGTCTTAAGGGTTTTACTGTTGGCAATTTCAAAATATTCTAGCTCCAAATGTGGGTGTTGCTCAAATATTTGATGTACTTCTGAATTGATTTGAGTAATGCTTTTGGTCTTAAAGTCTTTTTGAGCATGGCGTAGCGTTTTAAAAAGCAAGGCTGCTTCCTTAACTTGAACTTGCGTTAAACGTTTGTTTCTAGAGCTCATGGCAAGACCACTTGCTGCTCTGTGAATAGGACTACCTACTATTGTTACAGGGAGTTTTTCGATCTGAACAAGTTTACGGACTATCTGTAATTGCTGAAAATCTTTCTGCCCAAAATAAGCCTTCGCAGGGCAAATTAACCTAAAAAGTAAATTTAAAACAGTGCCAACACCATCAAAATGTCCGGGCCTATGTTTTCCTTCCATTTCGTTTTCTAATCCTCCAAATCGAT
>QIIH01000269.1 GCA_003229235.1 Flavobacteriales bacterium
CTCAGAATTACTTCGATTCGAGACCCTTAGGTAGCCGTTTAGGAGCAATAGTTTCAGATCAAAGCTCAGAAATCTCTGACCGTACTGTGTTGCAAAAGCGTCTTTCGAAATTGGAAGCAACGTATACCAAAAATGACATAGTTCCTTGCCCAGAAAATTGGGGAGGTTATTTAGTTTCTCCCGTTACGATGGAGTTTTGGCAAGGTCGTCCAAATAGGTTGCACGACAGAATTGTTTACGATTTAGACAAAAACTTTAATTGGACGATAAAAAGACTAGCCCCATAAAAATAAAAGGATGAAAACACTTTATATGGTGCGTCACGCAAAATCTTCTTGGGATCACGATGTTTCAGACAGAGAGCGTCCTTTGTCTAAAAGAGGTCTTAAGGATGTGGCTAATATGTCTGAGCACATTGCAAGGCAGCAACCTGCTCCAGAATATATATTTACAAGTGATGCCAACAGAGCACATACTACAGCCTTGTATTTTAAAGAAAGCTTTGGTATGGACGACGATCATTTCGTGATAAAATCTTCTTTATACGATTTTGGTGGTGGCCAGGTATTGGAAACCATCAAGGCTTGTGATGACCAAATAGATCGTTTAATGATTTTTGGTCACAACCATGCCTTTACTTCTTTAGCAAATATGTTAGGGAGCACACAATTGGATAATGTGCCTACTTGTGGTTTTGTAAGTATCGAGTTTAATACAGATTCTTGGAAAGACATTGCCCAAGGGAAAACAACGCATGTCTTATTTCCTAAAGAAATTCGCAAATGACACAAACCAACGAGAAATATATCAACCGCGAAATTAGTTGGTTACAGTTTAATGAGCGCGTGCTACAAGAAGCCGCCGATGAGAGCGTGCCATTAATTGAGAGAATTAGGTTTTTAGGGATTTTCTCAAACAATCTAGATGAGTTCTTTAAAGTGCGTTATGCAACTATTAAGCGAATTGTAGAGGCCGGTAGAGGAGGTAAAAGTGTATTAGGAGGTATTCGTGCCAAAGTATTATTGGAGCAAATTACAGAGATTGTAATTGAGCATCAGGCCGAAAGCTTGCAAATTTTAGCATCGATTAATGCTGAACTCGAAAAAGAGAACATTTTTATCATTAACGAGACGCAGATTAGCGAGGCACAGAGCAAATTTATCGGAGGTTATTTTTTACATAAAGTGAGTCCGGCATTGGTTACAATTATGATTAGTGAATTAGATAAATTTCCTAGTCTTAAAGACAGTGCAGCCTATTTGGTTATTAAACTTACGATGAGCCCAGAAGAGCAAAAGCTTGAAGATCGCGTAAACTATGCTTTGATCGAAATTCCTTCTTCTGTAGATCGGTTTGTTATTTTACCCAATGAAGACGAAAAGCAATACATTATTATTCTTGACGACTTAATTAGGCATAGCTTAAAGTCGATCTTTAGTTTGTTTAAATTCAAAGAGATTTCGGCACATATGATTAAAATTTCACGCGATGCCGAGCTCGACATAGATTCTGACCTTAGTAAAAGCTTTATTGACAAAATTTCTAAAAGTGTTAAACAGCGCAGTTCGGGAGACCCTGTACGCTTTGTTTACGACAAAAGCATCGACCCAAAAACCCTAGATTTTCTAAAAATAAAAATGGGTATCGATAATAATGATAGTATTATTCCTGGCGGGCGCTATCACAACCGACGTGATTATATGAAATTCCCTAGTTTGGGTAGAAGCGATCTACAGTACAAAAAAATAGAGCCGTTACCAATCAAGGGCTTGTCCTTATTTGGCAGTTTAATAGACGCAATAGAACATAAAGATTATTTACTTTATGCTCCGTATCAGACCTATTCTTATGTAGTGAAATTTTTAAGAGAAGCAGCACTCGACCCAAGAGTAGAGACGATAAAAATTACCATTTATCGTTTGGCAGAAGTGTCGCATATCGCAAGTTCACTAATAAATGCAGCCAAGAACGGGAAAAAAGTGACGGTGCAAATTGAGTTACAAGCACGCTTTGATGAGGCAGCCAATATTGATTATGCCGAGCAAATGCAAACAGAAGGGGTTAAGCTCATATTTGGAGTTACAGGCTTAAAAGTACATTGCAAGGCTTGTGTTATTGAGAGACGTGACAAAAAGAAAGTAAAGCGATATGGCTTTATTAGTACAGGTAATTTTAACGAGTCTACAGCTAAAATTTATACCGACTACACGCTGTTTACTGCCGATCAGCCAATACTGAAAGAGGTAAATAAAGTGTTCGACTTTTTTGAGGTAAACTATAAGGTTAAGAAGTACGAACATTTAATCGTATCGCCACATTATACGCGAAGTGAGCTGTATCATCTTATAGACACTGAAATAGAAAACCATAATGAGGGTAAAAGCAGCGGTATTAAAATAAAGATCAACAACTTTTCTGATTATGGTCTGATCGATAAGTTATATGAAGCGAGCAACGCAGGCGTTAAAATTAAGCTCATTGCAAGAGGAATTTGTTGTTTGATTCCTGGTATCCCGGGAATGAGTGAAAATATTGAGGCAATAAGCATCGTTGATAAATTTTTGGAGCACCCGAGGCTGTATATATTTGACAATGATGGAGATGCGAAAATATACATATCATCTGCAGATTTAATGGGAAGAAACTTAGACAATCGTGTAGAGATTGGTTGCCCAATTTATGACGAGAGTATTAAGGCCGAACTCCTTGACACCTTTGAGATAAGCTGGAAAGACAATGTAAAGGCACGAGTTATTTCGATATACCAAGACAATGCCTATCGCAAAAACGACGAGGCTCCCTTTAGGTCGCAGTTTAAAATGTACGATTATTATAAATCAAAATTAGAAGACTAGCCTTGATACATATCGAGAAATATGGCGCCATCGACATTGGATCTAATGCAATCCGGCTATTGATTAGCACGGTTACTTTAGGTGATGACCGAATTCCATCTTTTAAAAAAACATCTCTGGTGCGTGTCCCAATTAGATTGGGAGCTGATGTTTTTAAGGAAGGTAAAATTTCTGAAGAAAACACCCAACGCATGCTCGAAAGTATGCAAGCCTTTAAATTATTGATGGGTGTACATAACATTAAGGCTTACAGAGCTTGTGCTACGTCTGCTATGAGAGAAGCCAGTAACGCACAGTATGTATCAAAATTAATTAGAGAACAAACAGGAATTCAGATTCATATAATCGACGGAAAAGAAGAGGCTTCGATTATCGCGGCTACCGATTTAAATACTTTTATCGAAGACTCAAAAGTATATCTGTATGTAGATGTTGGAGGAGGGAGTACCGAGTTTACGATCTTTGCAAATGGTGAGCCAACTAGTTCGCACTCTTTTAAGCTTGGTACAGTTAGAACTCTTAACGATAATGACGGTAAGCAAACTTGGAACGAAGTAAAATCTTGGATAAAGGAGCAAACAGCAGCGTACGAAGAAGTATTTTTAATAGGTTCGGGAGGGAACATTAACAGTATTTATAAAGATGCCAATGTTAAAATAGGAAAACCATTAACCTATTGGTATTTGGCCAACTATTATAAATTTCTACAAGAGTTTAGCTACGAAGAACGTGTGCTTCGCTTAGGAATGAATCAAGACAGAGCCGATGTGATCTTACCTGCCTTAAAAATATATTTATCTGCGATGAAGTGGGCTGAGGCAGATTACGTGTATGTTCCGAAAATAGGGCTCTCAGATGGTATTATCAAAACACTTTATCAAGAGGTTAAGGCCAATGAGTTAGAAGTTAACTAACCATGAATCGTTCCAGAAATACCTAATTCTTTTATGATTTGAGCTTCAAAAACAAGTAAGTCTTGCCACTTTTTATCTACTGTTTCACGATCGCCGTATTTTCTGGCGAAGTTTAAAAACATCGTATAATGATTGGCTTCACTTATCATAAGCTTGCGGTAAAAGTCGGCCAGCTTTTTGTCTGTCAACTGTTCACTTAATAGTCTAAAGCGTTCGCAGCTTCTTGCCTCGATAAGACCAGCAGTTAATAATCGATGTACTAATTGATCTGTTCGGCTTCCGCCTTTAGGGAAAAACTTTAAGAGTTTGCTTACATACTCGTCCTTTCGCTCACGTCCCAGAATGCATCCGCGTTCTTTCATGCAATCCAATACCATTTTAAAATGGCTCATTTCTTCTTGTGCAAGCAGTGACATTTCTTCAATTAGTTCTGGATATTCGTTATAGCCAATAATAATGGAGATCGCCGTAGAAGCAGCTTTTTGCTCACACCAAGCGTGATCTGTTAAGATCTCGCCTATGTCTTTCTCAACAATATTTACCCATCGAGGGTCTGTAGGAAGTTTTAATCCAAGCATAATTGCCCTTTATATATCTAAATCAAATTCTTTTCGCAATTTGTCTATTAGCGGATTCATCTCTCTAAGCTTTTCAAATTTTTCTTGAGCCGTATAAACATATTTTTTTTGTTCAGACTCATTAACCGTAATATCTAAGGATATATCGTGATTATTGAGATCGGCTCGTAAAAATTTGAGAAGCTCGTACTGAGCAGATTCGACCTCTACTTTAATAGTAGTATTTGGATACTCCAAATGAACTGTATTGCCATCTACTTTTGGTGTGGCCATAGATAAATG
>QIIH01000267.1 GCA_003229235.1 Flavobacteriales bacterium
GTTTGATCATCTACAGGGTCTAATGTTAAATGTACATAATCTGCCAATCTGTTAGAGGGGTTACTACCTGTACTCATAGCAATTGTTTGCTCTTCGATGGTCATCATTCCTAAAGGATCTGAAGAAAAACGTCCTGTGTAACGAATACCTATGCGCTCATCACCTTTAGTGGTTGTATACGCCATGGCAATATTCCCTTGATTGTCCATTCCCATAGAACCAGAAAACGCATGACGTCCTGTAACACCAGGAGCGTTACTTATATAAGTACCTTCCTGGTATACCGTCCAAGGCATACCGTCTGCTGCTTGACGTAATTCGTACCATCTAATACCTGCCAATTCTGCAGCACCTGCGTCTGTATCAACTACAAAGTTGAAAATTGCAGAATTGTGCCCAGGAAATTTTCTAAACTGAGCCTGATTCATAATTGTTTGCTGTAAAGCATCCTGATCAGGTGAACCTAATGATGGGATATTAGAAAAACTACCTCCATCAAATACAGCAGTAAATGGACTTACCCCATCGGCTAATCCTAACTCGGTAGCCACAGCACTAATAGTAGAAGCACCTGGAGTTACCCAATTTACATTGATATCCCAGAGTTTTAAGTGATCGTTTGTAATGCCTGCAAAAGCATCATCTTGTAAAAATACCACTGTAGCGTTTCCAGGTGCAGGCAAGTCTCCTTGGCCTACATTAAATATTTGTGGGCTGTAAAATCCAGCAGTAGCTATTCCATTTAACGGAAGCTCCACAAACTGAGCAGGAAGCCCAAGTAGCATTTGCTCCCGCTCTACAACATAAACACTATTGGTTCCGACATTAGCAGTTACATAATAGCCATCAGGCCAGATCGAAAACTTCGTATAATCTGGGAAAGCTCCTGTTTCAAATTGGTTAATATACACATGCCATCCATCGGTTACTGGGTTTGGGCCAGCCGAAACTGCAACCTCAAAACCGTTTGGTGAATTGTCAAATTCAGTAATAATATATCGATCTGCAAATTTGTCGTACAACATAATGGGGTCACCTAAATTGTTTCCGGTAAGAACCGTTCCTAAACTAAGTTCTGCTGTTAAAGGGTTCCCGGCTTTGTCAAAAATTCTGAAGGCAAAATTCCAAGCAGCTAAATAGTGATCTGGTCCTACCGCTCCAGTAGGATCAGTTACTCCCGCAGATGCACTCGTATCAGCATCAAAAACAAGACTAGGAGCTCTTCCAGGATAGCGCGTGGCGTCTTTGTCTTCCATCGCTGGATCAAATCCTGTACTAGGCAAGCCTTTTCCTGGTGCCAATTTTCCAGAGCTCATGCGCCTCTTTTCGGGTGCCACTCTCATGGTAGTGTTATCGGCATATATTACCGTTCCGTTTGCTATTTGCTCCGCAATACTAGGAACATAAACATAGCTTGTAACCATACCTGTATTGGTAGGGCCTGTGGTCTCTTGTGCTAGCACATTGCCAAAGGCAATTAATGCGGCAAGCACCAAATAATTCTTCAATTTCATAAAATTGGTTTTAGTTAGCAAAATGTAAAAAGTTGTTAAAAATAACATCTTTACCAGTCATTGCCAAGGCCGAAGGGTTAAAATTTAATATGAAAGTTGAAATTAATTAACTGATAATCAGTAAAATATCGAGGATATCCACACAATACTCATCCGGAAGTGCTTGGTAACTAATTGATTAAGAGAATATTGAAATTACTAGTCTATTAAGGCTATAGGATATTAGGCCGTTAACCAGTTCTTAATTGCGATTTCTTTGCCAATAATTGCAGAAACTTCGTCGATCGATACTCGATCTTGCTTCATGCTATCTCTATGGCGTAAAGTAACGGTACGATCTTCTATAGTTTGATGATCTACAGTTATACAAAATGGCGTTCCTAATGCATCTTGCCTTCTGTAACGACGCCCTACCGCGTCCTTTTCGTCGTAGGCAACCGTCATGTCCCATTTAAGAATATCAATTATCTCTTGTGCCACATCTGGCAAGCCGTCTTTTTTAACCAATGGTAAAACAGCAACTTTGGTGGGAGCCAACACAGAAGGGAGTTTTAAAACAACGCGTGTAGAGCCGTCTTCGAGGGTCTCGTTAACTAGCGAATTACTCAAAACAGCCAGAAACATTCTGTCTAGACCGATAGAAGTTTCTACTACATAAGGCGTATAATTTTCGCCAAGCTCAGGATCAAAATATTGTAATTTTTTACCTGAATGCTCTTCGTGTGCTTTTAAATCGAAATCTGTTCGAGAGTGAATTCCTTCTAACTCTTTGAAACCAAAAGGAAAGTTGAACTCAATATCGGTTGCGGCATTGGCATAATGCGCCATTTTTTCGTGATCGTGAAAACGATAATTCTCTTCGCCCATTCCCAGTGACATATGCCACTTAAGACGATTTTCTTTCCAGGTTTCGTACCATTTTAGCTCTTCGCCAGGACGCACAAAAAACTGCATTTCCATTTGCTCAAATTCGCGCATTCTAAAAATAAATTGTCTAGCTACAATCTCGTTTCTAAAAGCTTTACCAGTTTGTGCAATCCCGAAAGGAATCCTCATACGTCCAGATTTTTGAACGTTTAAATAGTTTACAAAAATACCTTGAGCCGTTTCTGGACGTAGGTATACTTGGGTAGACGAATCTGCAGAGGCTCCTATTTGCGTACCAAACATTAGGTTAAACTGGCGCACATCGGTCCAGTTTTTAGACCCTGTATCTGGATCTGCAATTTCGAGTTCTTCGATTAATGCTTTTACATCTTCGAGGTCTTCGGCTTCAAGCGAACGTGCCATTCGCTCTAACACTTCTTTTTGTTTGGCTAAGTAGCCTACAACTCTAGGGTTGGTTGTTTTATATTGCTCTTCGTCAAAACTCTCGCCAAAGCGCTTGCGAGCCTTTACAATTTCTTTTTGAGCTTTTTGATAGAGCTTTTCGGCGTAGTCTTCGATTAAGACATCTGCTCTAAATCTTTTTTTAGAGTCCTTATTGTCTATAAGCGGATCGTTAAAGGCATCTACGTGCCCAGAAGCCTTCCAAGTTGTAGGATGCATTAAGATAGCAGCATCTATCCCAACGATGTTTTGATGCAGCTGCACCATAGCAGTCCACCAGTAGTTTCTGATGTTGTTTTTGAGTAACACTCCATTTTGGGCGTAATCGTAAACAGCGCTTAAACCGTCGTAAATTTCGCTAGAACCAAAGATGAATCCGTACTCCTTTGCGTGAGAGACTACTTTTTTAAACTGATCGTCGTTATTTGCCATGGCGCAAAAATAAAAAAACCGCTACGATAAGTTCGTAACGGTTCTTACTTTTTTACAACTAGTTTTTATTTGAGCGTCATTGTAGTAGTAGCTACCTGATGTGAACCGTCAAAAACATTAATTGTATACATGCCTTCGATTAAATCGGCCTCGGCAGTAGAAACCAATAAACAAACGTCTAATTCTTCATTTTCGTAAAAGACTTTTGTAGTTGCGCTGTACAACAATGTGCCCTCGTCTGCGAAGTTCATTGTAGCGCGTTCTCCAATTACATTGTTCACTGGATTAATCACTTGTATTAACAACAAACGATCACCAGCTACTGCAATTGCGTTTTCTGTTAGACTAAAACAAGCTCTAATTTTATCGGCTCTTTTAGACCTTCGCGTGTTTACTATTTTACCACTTGCGCGTTCGATTACAGCTTCGGCAGATAAATCTGAAACTTTAACTACTGCTCCTCTTTTAATTGTTTCTGCTAATGCAATGTTTTTTACTTCAACAGAATCTACTACACGATAGGTTTCGTTAAGAACCACCTGCGTACTATCACGCTCTAATGTTAAAGATTGATTAACCACGATAAGACTATCTGCTTTTCTAAAGAGTATTTTACGTTCGTTCTTTAAACGGCCAAGTTCAATTTTATACCGTTTGATTAAGGCTACATTAGATTCTGAATCTTTTACAGAATCAAGTAAAACCTCTATTCGCTGTTTGGCTGCCAAAAGATCGTTGTCCATTACATCGTTGTCCTGAATTACTTGATCGTAATCTACAATTAGTAACCTGAGCTCGTTCTCGATGTCTTGCTTTTCTTCTGTAAGGTCGTCGGTTTTTTCTTTGCTGTTGTTGTACAAACTAACGGTATAAATCCCTATAGATACTAGCAGGAAGGCTAGAATTCCTATTATTATTTTAAATTTTGATGTACTGTTTTCTGTACTCATAACTATATAATGTTTAATTTACGTTGATATATGGACTGCAAAGTTATGCAGTTACTCTCCTAATAACGACCAATCGGGCGTTATAATCTTTAATAAAATGTTAAATCTGTTTTTCCCGCAGTTATGCTCGGGCTGCAACCGTAGATTACTTGATAATCAGCATGTTTTATGCACGTATTGTCTTAATAATCTGCCGTTAACGCATCAAAAAGATACGCAAAACGATCAAATTAATCGAATTAGTTATGGTCTAATTCCCCTCAAATATTCTTTTAGCTTACTTCAATTCGAAAAAAAAGGGCTTTCACAACAGCTATTGCACAATCTAAAATATAAGGGGCAGCAACAAATCGGTTTATTTTTTGGTGAATGGTTAGGGCATTTTATAAACGATAATTATAAAA
>QIIH01000492.1 GCA_003229235.1 Flavobacteriales bacterium
CTACCGGTAGACGGCGGACGCACAAAAAGTTTGTAACTTAGATCGCATGCAACGAAAGCTTAGAATAAACGGACATTCACATTTACTTCCTTATCCAGAGGACATTCCTGATTTTATGAAAGAAAAGGGAATTTTTTGGGTTGATAAGGACCGAAAATTTATGTTGCAAAAAAATTGGAATCGCCCTATTACAGATTCTAGTTTTTTTCTTGACGAAAAGCTCGCATGGATGGAGCGCTTTAAAATAGACCATGCAGTGGTGCTTAACTTGTCTCAATTGTATGGCAATGGACTTCGGTTAGAAGAAATGAAAAAAGCCTTGCGTTTTCAGAACGACTTTAATGCAAAGGTTCAACACGACAACCCTTCTAAATTTACCTGTGGCTTTGTAGTGCATCCTGGCTTTGTTAATGGGGCATTATGGGAAATGGAACGCTGTGTAGAAGAGCTCGGTTTGCAATTAATGTGCTTACCTACCCACTATATGGATACCATTGGGACATGGCGCTGTATCTTTGACGAAGAGAACGAACCCATATTCGAATTGGCTAGCAAATACAATTTGGCGGTAGAAATTCATCCCTACGATGGCGAAAAATTTATCTTACTTGAGAACACTTCTTGGCGATTCCATTTGATTTGGATGTTGGCTCAATGTGCCGATGCTTACCACTTTTTAACCCTTAATGGCTATGCCGATAAATATCCCGGAATGCGAACCTGTTTTGCACATGGAGGACAATTGGCACAAATAAACTTAGGCAGACGTATTCAAGGTTTCGACGGTAGGCCAGATCTATTTGAAGGTAAATCTCACCCTAGAAAAGCAGTAGGACATAAAAATATTTTCTTTGATACCTTAGTGCACGATACAGGCGGATTACAATTACTTATTGAAAATCAGGGATCAGATCAAGTTTTAATGGGCTTAGATGATCCTTATCCCTTAGGTGAAATGGAAAACGAATCACAATCGTCTTATCCTGGTAAAATCTTAGACCTCGCCTTAGAACGAGACATTTTAACCTCCGACCAATGTGATGCTATTTGGGATCGCAATGTTATTCAATGGCTATGTGGCGACAACCAAACGGCTAAAGATGCACTAATAAAACGTATTACAAGCTAATGAATTTTATCTCACAAGAATTGGACAGCTATGTCGTGGCCCATTCTAGTGACGAACCTGCATTGCTAGCAAAACTCAGCCGCGAAACTGGCCAAAAAACACTCCAACCGCGTATGCTTAGCGGGCATTACCAAGGTAGGGTCTTGAGCATGATTTCTAAGTTAATCGCTCCTAAGTCTGTACTCGAAATAGGGACATTTACAGGCTATTCGGCTTTGTGTTTGCTCGAAGGATTGAGCGTTGACGGGCAATTGCACACCATAGAAAAAAATGAAGAATTAGAAGGTTTTGCCAGAAAATATTTTGAGGAGTCGGGTCGAGGGGTCTCTATTGTTCAGCATATTGGAGATGCGCTCGATTTAATACCAAACTTAAAAATCAGTTTTGATTTAGTTTTTATCGATGCAGATAAAGTTAACTATCCTTCTTATTTAGAATTGATTCTACCAAAAATGAATCCTGGTGGAATTATCTTAAGCGACAATGTGCTTTGGAGTGGAAAAGTTATTGACCCGCTACAAGCTAATGATTCAGATACCAAGGCTCTTTTGATATATAATAAAATGCTAGTTGAACACAAAAAACTTGAAACTGTTTTGCTGCCAATCAGAGATGGACTAACCATATCGCGCGTAAAATAATTGTGATTATTTCTCTATATTCCGCTTAATACTTCCGGCAGCTTTGCTGATATCGTTTTTCAAATCTTCAAAAGGTTCGCTGATTTGCTTAGTGATATCCATATCGATGCCCTGTTTCTCGGCGCTCTTGGTAATTTCACTTTTAATCTCGTTGGTAGCATCCTTTATTTGGCGCATCCCTTTACCAAGACCTCTTGCGATATCCGGAATTTTATCGGCACCAAATACCATCAGGACTATAAAGAGAATAAATCCAATTTCTACGCCAGAAACAAATAAGGGTATGGTGGCAAATGTCATAGTACAAATATAAGCAACTAATATAGAGGGATAAAAAAAGCCTCGTTAAAAACGAGGCTTTTTACAAAATCATTATAATCAATGTAAGTCTTAACCTTTTACTTTCTCTTTAAACTCATCAAACTCGCCTAATTTTTTACGTTTTGGCCAAGAGTTGTTTGAAGTATCAATATCGGCAGTCTCTTCGTCAGGGTCGACAATAATTTTTGTAATCTCTTTTTCTGAAGCTATCACTTTACCTACTAGGTTGTCGTCTTTACGCCATATTTCTGCTGGGTAGGTTTCTGTTTTACTCGAACCATCTGCATAAATATATTGTACAATAATTGGCATTGGAATACCCCCTGGCTTCTCAAACTCAACTTCGTAAAAGAACTTAGGGTCTGTAGCATTAGCACGCTCTTCTGGAGTCATATTGTCCATCATGTATTCGTTTACAGAAGGAATATCCGAAATACTTCCTCCAGCTTTTGCTAGATCATAATCGTCACTATCTTCTGACACATAATACACTAGCGGTGGTAAATCACTTTCTGAAAGACCACGAGCCTCCATGATTTCACGAACTTCGCTGTTTATCTCACTAGTTACATAAAATTTCTTAACGCCTTTAACTCCTATATCGACATAATCTGTGGTGTAAAACCAGCTTCTCCAATACCAATCTAAATCGAAGGCAGAGGCATCTTCCATCGTTCTAAAAAAGTCTTCTGGAGTTGGGTGTTTAAACATCCAACGCTGTGAGTAGGTCTTAAAAGCATAGTCGAATAGCTCACGTCCCATTACAGTTTCTCTAAGAATATTTAAGGCAGTTGCCGGCTTTCCGTAGGCATTAGCACCAAAATTATATGTGTTTAATCCTTTAGACATAATCGGTGCAATAGAACTTTGTTCTCCGCTCATATAGTCTACAATGTTTTTAGCAGGACCACGTCTTGAAGGGTATGCTTTGTCTGGCGCAATTGCATCTGGATACCACTCACCAAAGTCTTGTTCGGCCACATATTGTAAAAAGGTGTTAAGGCCTTCGTCCATCCATGTCCACTGGCGCTCATCACTGTTTACGATCATGGGAAAGTAGTTGTGCCCTACTTCGTGAATAATTACAGAGATCATTCCGTATTTCGTGCGATCGCTATAAGTTCCGTCAGGATTTGGGCGACCGTAGTTCCAGCAAATCATAGGATATTCCATTCCTTGATTACGTGCATGTACAGAAATTGCTTTATGATAAGGGTAATCGAAAGTCATACGAGAATACGACTTTAAAGTGCTGGCTACTGCGACAGTAGAATACTCCTCCCAAAGTGGGTTACCTTCCTTAGGGTATAAAGACACAGCCATCACTTCTCTATTGCCAATTTTAACCGCCATCATGTCCCAAATAAAACGACGCGAACTTGCAAATCCGAAGTCACGCACCATCTCGGCGTTAAACTTCCATGTTTTTTTATCGGTAGCGAACGTAGTTTCTTTAGCTTCGGCTTCTTGTTGTGTAACAATTACAACAGGCTTATCGAACGACTTTTTAGCCTGTTCGTAACGATTCATCATCGTTTTAGTAAAAACGTCTTTTCTGTTGGTAAGTACTCCTGTTCCATCTACAATATGATCTGCAGGAACTGTAAGATTAACTTCAAAATTTCCGAAAGGAAGTGCAAACTCATCACGCCCCCAAAATTGTGAATTTTGCCATCCTTCTACGTCGTTATAAACTGCCATTCTAGGATAGAACTGTGCAATTACATAAGAACGATTCCCGTCTTCAAATTCTTCGTATCCACTTCGAGCTCTGTCTGTAACATGGTTGTTAACGTTATACCACCATCTAATATTAAAGGTAAATTTATCGCCAGATTCCAAATCTTCAGGCATTTCTACCCGCATCATAGTCCGATTAATCATATATAGCAAATTACCTCCTCTGGAATCGGTCACTGCTTGAATATTAAAACCGCCGTCGAAGCCTACATTCATAAATTTGGCTGCAACACCTCCGGGGTTTTCTGCAGGAGGCACTCCATCTCCTTCAATTAATGGAGTTTGAGAATCCTTGGCCCGAACGTTTTGATCTAACTGAACCCACAAATACTCTAAATTGTCTGGAGAATTGTTAGTATAAGTAATAGTCTCATAACCCGTTAGTTTTTTGTTTTTATCGTCAAGCTCGATGTCCATTACATAATCGGCTTGTTGTTGATAGTATTCCGATCCTGGTGCTCCGCTGGCAGTTCTGTACATATTAGGAGTAGAAAACTCCTGATACATTTGTCTAAAGCGATTAGTATTATTGTGACCTGGATCTCTCTCAGTGCTCTCCTCTTGTGCAAAACTGCTCGGTGCCATTATCATAACGGCGAGAAAAGAAACATAGGCTGTTAGCTTCATTTGAATTTTTTTTTTGATTCTGTTGGTTATTTTTAAAGACCTTAAAATTACCGCTTTAAGACCGTTTTAATAAATTTATATATAGAATTAATTAAACTTTAACATGTAGCTGGGGTGATCCTTTTCAAGAATTTTACT
>QIIH01000219.1 GCA_003229235.1 Flavobacteriales bacterium
TTCGTTGCCTGTAGTTGAAACTGCATTTGGGTTAAGAGGTGTTGTAAATGGCTTACCACTGCGCCATTGAACCCCAATTACCAAACTCAGTTTATTGAGTTGATAAGACAGTGCGCCTTTAAAAGCATGTCTTATATCTATGTTGTTAGGAAATTCGGGTGTATCTAGCGTCTCGAACTCATAGTCGTTCTTCATGTAGGTATAGCTTAACCAACCACCAAATTGGCTCCATTGTTTGTTAACTACTAATTCGATACCTTTTACGAAATAACTCCCGTTAGCCATTTCAAATTCGTACTGATTTTGAAACCCCTGACTTTGGGTTGTAATTCCCTTTACCTTTTTTGCAAAAAACTCTGCGTTTAATAACCAATTATCTTTTGTATATAGTACTCCAAGTGAGCCTTGACGGCTGCGAATCAAAGGAATTTGATCATTGTCTGCAATTGCCCAGCGTCTGTTTTCTACTCCTAAAAAGTCGCTGCTGAATCCAACATTCTGACTCGTAGATTGACTTTTAAGTTCTGTCAAAAATTCAAGCGCAAAACCTCCACCAAGTTTTTGATGAAGCGTCAAACGAGGTTCGGCTCGATAAATATTTAATTTAGGATAGTGTACAAAGCGTAAACCGCCAGAAAATAAAGTTTTGTTCTCAAAAGCAGCGAGCGACATCTGGCCAAATATGCTATGTGAAAGCAAAACGTCCTTTTTTAGACGCCTAAACTCAGGTGTGTTGGTAATGTCTTCGTTGGTAACTCCTGTCTCTGTAAGTGCATATCCAGTTTCGAAGGAAAGTTTATCATTCAATTTATAATCAAAATCGATTTTTATTGCATTCTCTAAAAGCTCGTTACGTTGTATTTGATCTCTTGAAGTAAACAAGTCTAGATTACGAGAGTCTAACTCATATTTAGAAGTATATCCTTGCAAAGTGGTACGGGCTCTAGCATTCCATTCACGGCTCCAAGAAATGCCAGCTCCCATACTTTGTTGTTTCAAATTACTTGTTTCTGTTATACTAAACGAAGCAGTGGTAATATTCTCGGTAAATTGCAATGCATTATCAATAAAGAGAACATTCATGCGAATTTTGTCCTTAGCAGAGAGGTCCCATAATGCTTTTGCTGATATGTCAAAAAAAGTAAAGTCTTCTTCCGAACGTATCGAAGACTGAGTATCACTTGTTAGGACATTGGTAATTTCTGTATTCTGAAAAATTCGCTCCGAATAGCTAGCGTAAATTGGAGTTTGGAATAAATCATTAAGTGAACGCCTACCTGCCAACAAAAAAGAAAAGTTAGAGGTAATAGGAATGTTTACAAAAGCATTTGCGTGCAAAAGACTAAGTGTTCCCTTACCGTGAATTGAATCAGTGACTTTATCTTCGGCTCGCATATCGATTACCCCAGAAACACTCTCGCCATAACGACTCTTAGTACCATTTTTATAAACCGATACATTCTTAGTGATATATGGGTTAAAGGCAGAAATTAATCCAAAGAAATGCCCAGATTGGTACATGCGTATTCCATCCCAAAGGATTAGATTCTCGCTATTGCTTCCACCGCGAATATTTATATTAGAAGCGGTTTCGTCTATACTTTCAACACCCGGCAATACCTGAGTCATTTGCAATACATCTGCTTCTACAACTCCAGGTAAAAGCCCGAAATCTTCTGTAGTAAATTTAAATGAACCATCTTTTCTGCGATACATTCCTTGCGTAAAGATGCGTTCTAATAGTACTGCATCTAACTCGTTTATAGATTTTTTAAGCGCAATAACTAAACACAGGTTAGTACTAGTATTCAGTGGGACGATAATTGAAGTATATCCCAAAAACTCAATTGTAGCATCTAATCCAATAAATTGCATAGGAATAAAAGCTTTTCCCTCTGAATTGGTAATAGTGCCATAATCGACGTCGTTATTCGCTATTCTTACTGTGGCATTTATCAATGGATTACCAGCTTCGTCTAATATATGTAAGCAAATTAGATTATTAGATTTTTCCTTAAGAGCAACAGAATAATAGCGTTCGCTAATCTGATTAATTTGCAGGGGTGTTTTATCCGAATTTACGAAGGAAATTGCCTCAGTTAGAGTGTTCGGCTGCTCGCTCTCAAATCGAATATTTTGTAAATCCTGTGGAGCGAACGAAATACTTACATCAAATTTTGATTGTAAAAGTTGGATGTAAGCATTGGCTTCGAAGGTTTCGGTTTGCTGTCCTTGAGCACTTACCACGGCGGAGAGCCATAGTAAAGTAGCAAATAAAAATAAATGAGCCTTGCCCTTAGTTTGCTTCATGCAACACTACTTGGTCGTTATCTTTAACTTCGTAGGTTATTTGCAATGGGTTGCATATTGATTGTAATGCAATTGATAAATCGTCATGAGTAAAACTACCACTAAACATACGTGTGGTGTCTACTCCATTTGCATCGATTTTAATATTGTATTGTCGCTCTAATTCGTTTAGCACTGTGGCCAGCGTTTCATTAGAAAAACTGCTTTCATGAGCTATCCATAGTGGTGCAAGCAACTCGATTTTATCTGTTGTAGTTAACTTGCCATCGCGCCAATTCACTCCCATACCCTTTGTAATGGTAATAACCTCGTCGTTTAAAGATACAGAAACTCGACCTTCAAAACAACTTACCTTAAAATCATTGTTTCGTGCATACACATTAAACTGTGTTCCTAATACTTTTATATCACCAAGTGGGGTTAAAACTGTAAAAGTGCTTCCTTTAGCAACTTTAAAATAGGCCTCACCTGTTAGTATAACTTCACGGTTTTGATCCCAATCGTTCTTATTATATGTTAATTTAGAGCCTGAATTAAGTAAAATATTAGAATCGTCTGGTAAAACATGGGCAGCTTGTTCTCCAAATTGAGCATAGATATTAGTGTCTAACTGATTGACAAATAAATACAGGCTAAAAACAATAGCAATCATGGCAGCTACCTTTGCGATAGTCTTCCATGGAGTTAGTTTGACTGTTTTTACTCTAACTGTTTTATCCTGGATTCCAGTATAGGCTACGGTTTGATCAAATTCTGGAGTCTCTAAACGACTTGAATATTGAGCAATATCTATAAGTGATGCATAGTTGGGGTCCTCCTTTAAGAAGGCAATTTGCTCTTCAGAGAGCTCATTGTTTAAATATTTATGCAATAATTCCTCGCGGTTCATCTATTTCTTTTTCAACTTTAAAACAAGTGAAGGGGCAAATACCCTACCTATTTATTAAAAGTTACTATTTGTGATCTAATCCCAGCCAGGGCCTGACTCATACGTTTTTCTACAGCTTTAACCGAGATGCCCAAAATTCCTGCGATTTCCTTATATTTTTTCCCTTCAATACGATTGAGTAAAAAAGCCGTGCGTTGTGCTTCACTTAAGTTCGCAATGGCAGTATCTAGCCGCTCTTTAAACTGTTTTTCTTCTAGTAAAAATTCGGGAGAGTAATGATTAGATTGAGCCGTCTTCTCTCCTGCGTATTTTAAAACCACTTTTTTATGAGCCACTTCGTTAAGAAAAGTATTATTCGCAACGGTATATAAAAATGACTTTGCTTTTCCAAAAGGCACTTTTTTACAGTTCTTCCATAACTTGATAAATGCTTCTTGAACTAAATCGTCGCTTGCAGCGGAATCGCCACATTTAAAGTAGACAAAATTAAAAATGGCCTTAGCATGTGCTTTATACACCTGAGAAAAAACAGCTTCTTTACAAACATCCTGGTTAGGCTCCATATTGAGTTGATGGTGGTACCTTTTTTATAAGGTGCGTTAAAGATAGTCAGAAAGTTTTTTATGTTCTTGGGTAGGGTAAAAATTAAATGGCTTGTTTAATTAGTATCAACCATAAATATTAACTGTGAGTTGATTGTTCTTTAACATCTTATTTAAAATCGATTAGATTTTAAAACATCATATTAACGTTTGCTATCTATGAAAAAGGAGAAATCCTAGCAAATTTGATTGTTCTATGGCAGAGAGTATGTTTTTTTCATACTTTATTGAATGCATTTTAGTTTACTGTCCACTCCGAGCCAGGAACAATCAAGAGGCTGGAATAGCAACAAGATCTGTGTTAACCTACGCTGTCTATGAAAAAGAGATTTTCTCTTGGAAAAAGAAAGATTATTCTTGTTGCTGTTTTATGCTAACAAATTAAGTGCTAAGTTCAAGAAAGATTACAAAGTACGGATGCTTTTGAGTGATTTTCGCCATAAACAAGTTTATTTTAATGAGGTTAAACGATTCTTGATATGGAGAGATTAAAAGTATTGCATGCTATTTATTAACCTACAGTTAGTCTTTCTTGAAACTAGTTCAGTTTTTTAATTAAAAATATTATTATCTTTTTTTGCACCAAAGCATATAACCACCTTTCGAGGTGGTTTTTTTGTTTAAAACCTGAGTTCGACCTAACGTTTGTTTACAGTTTAGATGTATTTTAATTCAATTCGAAGTCAGACTTTTGAAAGACTAACTAGTTAGTTTAAGAAAATATGGCAAGAAACCGACAAAGGAGGTTTACGAACACCATTAAAATAAAATAGGAGTGAG
>QIIH01000047.1 GCA_003229235.1 Flavobacteriales bacterium
GTTAAATTACCACCTGGTTATTACGTAACCTATGGCGGTTCGTTCGAGAACTTGCAACGCGCTTCAGACCGACTAATGATTGTGGTTCCGATTGCTTTAGCGTTAATTTTTATTCTGCTTTACTTTGCTTTAAATTCAATTTCGCAATCATTAATGATCTATATGGCAGTGCCGTTGGCCGCTATTGGTGGTGTATTTGCACTTTGGTTTCGTGGAATGCCCTTTAGTATATCTGCTGGTGTAGGTTTTATAGTGCTCTTTGGGGTTGCCGTATTGAATGGATTGGTGCTTATTAACAAGTTTAACGAACTAAAAGATATAGGAATGACAAATATCAAAGACCGAATATATGAAGCTACTCATGAGCGTATGCGGCCTATATTGTTAACTGCTACAGCTGCTATTATGGGCTTTATTCCTATGGCAATTTCTACCTCTGGTGGTGCCGAAGTGCAGCGCCCTTTAGCGACCGTAGTTATCGGAGGATTAATTTCGGCTACTTTTTTAACCTTAGTTGTAGTCCCAATACTCTATGCATGGTTAGAATCACGCAAAGAGCGAAAAGAAAATAGTCGTGGCAAAAGTTATATAAACGCAAACACAGCAGTAATTACTGTGCTTTTAGGTATTGGCCTTATGTTTTTTTCGGATAATACTATTGCACAAAACAGCAGGTTAGCACAGACACTTTCTTTGGATGAAGCGGTTGCCATTGCAAAGCAAAATTACCCTTCCCTTAAAAAAAGTAAAGCATTTATAGAACGTGAACAGGCAATGGAAGGCACAAGTTTTAACTTGGGAAGCACACAAATTTTTACAGGAAAAGAAGAATATGGCAATAATTTTCCTGGAGTTCAGACCACTATTGGCATTCAACAGGGCAATATTGATTTGCTCTCGGGTTTTTCGAAATCTAAGTTTTACAAACAACGTGTGGCTTTAGGCGAAAAATTTTATGCAGTTAATGAGCAGCAATTGGTTCGCAATGTGATGCAAGCTTATGACCAAATAAATTTTTACAAAGCACAATTGCGTTTAGCCGAACATTTAGATAGTATTTATACCAATTTTAAGGCTGCAGCACAACTGCGCTATGATACTGGAGAAACTGGCAAGCTAGAATTTATTTCGGCCTCTTCAGAATATCAACAAGTTCAGGTACTGCGTCAACAAGCATACGACGATATTGAAATCGCAAAACGTGCCTTAAAACAATATTTGGGAACGAATAATGCTATCGAAACGGTTTCAGTTTTCTATGAACCAATTTATTTTAGCACATTGACGGATTCAACTTCTGTGGCAAACAATCCTTTGCTGCAATATTCCCAACAGAATGTAGAAGTTAGCAAAGCCAATATTGGCGTCGAAAAATCGAAGTTCTTGCCAAAATTCAACCTTTCTTATGGATGGCAAGTGGTAGATGATGTTTCTGGCTTTAATAACTATCAGGTAGGAATTAGTCTTCCGGTGTGGTTCTTACCTCAAAAGTCAAGAGTGAAAGCAGCCAGAGCCAATGCTAGGGTAGCCGAAAATCAATACTTAGAGGACAAGGCAGTCACAGAAAGTAAAGTTTCTCAATTGATGAAATCTTTAGAGAAGACTCAAAAAATATTAACCTACTATGAAGATGGAGCGTTATTATTGGCAGAAGAGCAAATTGTCACGGCAGAATTAGCCTCAAAAGAAGGTGAGATAGACTATGTAAATTATATCACAATTCTTAACAGTGCCATCAAAATAAAACAAAACCATTTACAATATTTAAATCAATACAACCAGCTAGCCATTGAGGTACAGTACCAACTGGGTAATTTATAATCAAAACAGAAATGAAAAATTTAACAATATTAAGTACAGTCCTAATAACAATTCTGTTAGTAGGGTGTAATGGCAAACCCAAATCTGAATTAGGTCATAATGAAAACGAGAATGTAACAGAAAAATCAGGAAGCGAAAATGATGAGCTTGGAGAAGAAGGACACAAAGGCAAAGATGGTGTCGTCGAAATTACAATACAACAAGCAGAAACCATTGGTTTAGAAACGAAACCACTAGTACAAAGAACTCTTGGGAATAATATTAAAGTTACCGGAACATTAGAATTATTTCCTCAAGACAGGGCCAATATTAGCCCTTTTATTGGTGGTAATGTAAAGTCTATCAATGTCATTGAAGGCGATAAAGTAAACAAAGGTCAGGTTTTGGCTTATTTAGAACATCCAGATATTATTAGTATGCAGCAAGAGTTTCTAGAGAAAAGCGACGAATTAGTCTTTCTAAAACAAGATTTTGAACGTAAACAGACCTTGTATGATAAAGGTGTATCTTCTGGTAGGGAGTTTCAAATGGCGCAATCTAAATTTAAAACGACCAAATCAAGTGTTAATGCTTTAAAATCGAAGTTGCGATTATTAGGATTTAATCCGGGAAAAATTGCAAAAGGTCAAATTTTTTCGGCTGTACCTATATCGTCCCCTATAGGTGGCTATGTAGACGAAGTCTTGATAAGTCTAGGAGATTATGTCGCACCACAAACCAAGATGTTCAGGGTGAGCGATAATTCGAAAATTCATTTAGATCTAAAAGTATATGAAAAAGATATCAGCAGAGTAAAACTTGAACAACAAATATACTTTACAGTGGCTTCGCATCCCAATAATTTACTTAAGGCCAAAGTGCATTCAATAGGTAAAACTTTCGAAACAGATGCCAAGGCCCTGCATGTTCATGCAGATATTGATAATAAAGATGGTGATTTACTTCCTGGAATGTATGTTGAAGGTAGAATTGTGGAAGGAGAAAAGCAAGGTTATGCAGTACCCGAAGAAGCCATTATAAAAGATGGTATGCAAGCATTTGTATTTATATTAGATGTTGATAGTGAGAAGGAAGAAAGCAAAATGAAGTTCAAAAAAATTCCTGTTTCAACTGGGATTACAGATTTGGGGTTTGTAGAAATTAATCTCCCATCAGACGTTAAGAAAGATGTTCTAATTGTTACGCGCGGTGCCTATATACTATCATCAGAAATGATTAAAGGCGAATTAGATCACGGCCATTAAATAGAAAAAGCGTTTTAAAACCGAAATTGTTAATAGCTTTAAAAGTATGACACTTTCTCATGCAGAAGGCACTGGTGCATTTAAGTCTAATATTGCGGCGGCTTTTCTAATTAAGACAGGGAATTCGTTACAACTGTTTAATCATAAATAATGGATAATCTAGATAAAATACTTGAATCAAGAACTGTAAGACCAACAGCAATGCGGTTGTTGGTCTTACAGTTTCTTTTACAAAAGAAAGTTGCGGTAAGCTTGAGCAACATTGAAGAATATTTTGATAATTCTGATAGGACAACCTTGTATAGAACCCTAAAAACATTCGAAGAAAATGGCATTGTCCATCAAATTGATGATGGCACAGGAACAACCAAATACGCTATCTGTGAAGAGCACTGCAATTGTGACGTAGAACAAGACCTACATCTACACTTTCATTGTAACAATTGCAACGAAACAGTATGCCTAACCGAGCATAAAATTCCGCATATCAACCTGCCCGAAGGTTATAAGGCAGTGGATGTTAACTTGGTTGTAAAAGGTATTTGTGAAAAATGTAGTGAGTTGTAAATACACTATTGCTGCACTCTAATTGCTGCATATTCATTACTGAAATTTTTATAAATAATTTTGCCATTATTTAATACAAATCCATCGCTCAAAAAATAAATGAGACAAAATTTAAGCACTTTTATTAACTGCTATTTAAGTATTTGCTTAAATACGTAAATAATTATATATTTGTGTGTCTAAAGTAATAATATGAAATTAGAAATAACCTGTACAAGAGCAGAAGCAAACCAAAAACAGTTACTTAACTGCATGAATTCTGTCGAAGGTAAGGCCAGTAGTTTCGAACGAACTTCAAAATTGTTGTCCATTGCCGGTAACGAAGTACGATTAAAAATACTCTTTTTGCTGCAAATGGAGTACGAACTTTGCCCTTGCGATTTGGCCGATATACTAAAAATGAGTGTTCCGGCAATTTCACAACACATACGCAAAATTAAAGATGCAGGCATTATAGGCGCAAGGCGAGACGGGCAAACCTTGTATTACTCATTAAATAAAGATGATACAGATATATTGGATATTATCTTCAAGTCTATAAAATTAGATCAAAAAATAGCTTAAAACATTAAATGATGAAACCAGAAAAAACATCTAAAAAAGCAGCATATACTGGATTATTTGCCGCTATTGCTGCATCTTCTTGCTGCATTCCTCCTGTAATTGCACTAATCGCAGGTGTTGGCGGTAGTGCATCAGCTTTGTCTTGGATGGAACCATTTAGACCGTATTTAATCGGTTTAGCGATTATTGCCATCGGTTATGCTTGGTATAATTATTATAGCCTTAAAAATACAGATGATTGCGATTGTGAAGTAAATGAAAAGCCTAAATGGTATCAAACCAAGGGCTTTTTAATTGGTATTACATTATTTGCTGCAATATCGATTGCTCTCCCCTATTACTCTGTTATCTTTTATC
>QIIH01000435.1 GCA_003229235.1 Flavobacteriales bacterium
TTTGAGGCCATAACAACTTTAAAAGGTATTTACCCAGCGTATAATATTTCTGCTGTTACTGCGCAAAAAATGGCAGAACATAAAGAATATATCCCTAAGGCTCTTCATGCCGTATATGGCGCTGCTATTTTGAATCATAATTTGACAAAAACTGCTGTAGGACTTTTAAAATTAAGACAACCAGATCATAAATACTTAGGTAGAAACATGTTAATGCATCATGTAATATTAAGTAATCAACTTAAAACAAGCACGCCTAAAATAGAGGCGATCGTTAAAAAAGCCATGGAATATAGTGCCTTAGGAGCAAAAATTATTGGATCTGGCGGCGGCGGTTGTGTTTGCATTTTATGCGAACCGAGTAAAAAGAAGACTATTTTAGAAGTATTAAACCAAGAAGTTGGTGTCAAAACATACGAAGTAGAAGTTAGCGAAGGAGCCTATAACTTGAACCTATGAACCATCTCATAATATTAGCTGGTGGTGCTTCAACTAGAATGAAAGCTTCAAGTAATGCAAATCTTACCCAAAGCGAATTAGCTGCTGCCAATTCTGGTAATAAGAGTCTAATAGTATTAAAAGGTGAAACACGACCTGTTTTAGATCATTTAATTAAAAATGCTGTAAAAGCAAATTTTACTCAGATAGTTATTGTTACTGGAGAAGATCAAATCCCCTTTCTAGAATATTATGAGGATGCTACTTATAATAGAGATCATTTAGAAACAACGATTGTTTTAGCGAAGCAATCAATTCCAATTCACAGAAGCAAACCTTGGGGAACTGCCGATGCACTTTTACAAGCAATGGATCAAGTAGAACAACTTAAATGTGAGCCTTTCGCAATTTGTAATTGTGACAATTTATATTCTACAAAAGCTTTAAATCTTTTACAACAAGAAACCACTCCTAACGCATTAATAGCGTACAACAGGGAAGGCCTAGACTTCGATGAAAGCCGAATCGCCAAATTTGCCGCTATGCATTTAGATTCAAAAAAAAAATTGCTAGATATCGTAGAGAAGCCGGCTTTAGATACTTTAGATTCTTATAGAGACCACGCTGGAGAACTTCGTGTAAGTATGAATCTCTTTAAATTTAACGGGCCCGACATTTATGAAGCCCTTTTAAATTGCCCAGAAAACCCTGAAAGAAAAGAAAAGGAATTGCCTACTACCCTACTCAATATGATTACATCTGGGGTTTTAGTTAAAGGGATTCCATTAAAAGAACACGTACCCGATTTAACGAGTAAAGAAGATATTGGGGTTTTTAAAAGGTATCTAAAAGGCTAAAAAGCAATCATTAAAATTACCTGAGTTCATACTCAAATTCGTAGGTTCTATCTCTATAAGGAATACCGGTGCCCGATTCTGGATAATACTTTACCGTAGCCCCAACGACGTTATTATTTTCATCTAAAGATAAGACAACGTGATTGATCAAAACCAGAAGTTCGCCAGTGTCCAAATTAACTGTATATGATTCGAGAATGTATTTGGAGAAATTGTAAAAGTCGACGGCAATTAGTGTACTTAAAATTCGATTTTTCGGCAAATGCTCAACTGATTCTCCAAAAAACAAGGTGTTTTCAAAATCTGAATATTGAGTAACCTTGGTCCGGGAAAGTTCTGTTATTGTTCCGTCGGGGTTATAATTAACAAAAGTGCGGTCGATAAAGTCTCTTGCATCGCCATCATAAGAATATCTCAGTCCTATCGTTATTTCGTCATTATCATATGCCTCTATGCCGTTGTACCTTTTTCTCTCTATGAGGCGATCCAAATCATCATATTCTAATGTAAAAACATCGGTTACATTATCTTCAAAGTAAGCATACCATTTGACCAATCTCCCTAATGAATCATAAAAAAATCTATTTCGAGTTAGCCTTTCTCCATCGATTGTATTAATAAAATCTACTTGGGTAATTAAATTTCCCTCATATACATAAAAAGTTTTTGCGCTTGGATTCAATCTTGGTGCTGATTCTATTAACTGATTAGCATCATTATACGAAAATACGACATCGGCCAGCAAGCTCCCATCTACCTCGCGCTCAATAAATCTGGAAACAAAATAGGTGTCTGCACTAGAAGTGTCATCTGTTCCGTCGCCAGCTGTATCATCCGAACCATCCATGCCTGAGTCGTCTGTACTATCTGGAGGTGAATCATCAGAAGAGCTACAACTTGATAAACTAGTGATTGTAATAATAAGTATTGCTGTAAATAATAAACGAAATGAATTTTTCTGAATCATAGATTTTTCATTGTTCTATATAAATATACTCTTTTGTGACCGTAGATACATGCTCTCCTATTCCTGAATAAATAATTGACGTCTCTTTAGTCACGTTATCGTTATCATCTAATTCATAACTGTACTCGCGCACTAAAGCCTCTGACATATCTATAGGGACCACTCGAAACTTATTCATTATTAGGTTCGTACTGTTCAAAGGAGTTCTTACAACTAAGTGGTTAAGTATATAACATATTGATTTATTGCTTTCTCCAAAATAAAAAGGGGTAATTAAGTCCTTAGACAATTCATAGTCTGATAAAATTAAATTTCCAGCTCAACAAATTCAATTTCTATTGTGCGATCTGTTAAAACTGTACCACTTCCATCATCTGAATAGACTTTGAATGTCGCTGAGTTCACATTTCCATTTTCATCACTAGTGAACTCGGCTTCATAAATTATGAAATCAATTTCATCCGTGTCTAAATCCACATTGTAAGACTCTTCTAATAAAATTTGACTGTTAGCGAACCTTTGTGGAAGCGATATACCCAAAATAAAACTGTGTCTTAATTTATTGGCTGCGTCTCCCAAATTCCAAAGATTTGTCGGTTCTTGAAATTGTGTAACTCTTTTTCTAACCAACTCTTGAGTAGTCCCGTCTGAAAAATAGTCAATAAATCTTTCCTCATATAAATCATTATCTTCATCATAATAAAATTCATTAGCATATGAGATTTCATTATTCTCGAAAGCTATGTCATCGTCGTACGTGATTGTTCTTACAAGCCTATCTAGGGAATCATATTCATAAACATCTACTAGGAATACATTGTCGGACACATAAAATATACTTCTTGACAATTGATCTTGAGCGTTATAGAAATACTCGACATACTTAATTCTTTGACCATCGATAGCATTAATAAAGTCGATTTGAGTAATTAAATCACCTTCATATACATAAAAGACTTTATTACTTGGGTAACTCACTGGCGCAGACTCCATTAATTGATTTTCTGAATTATAGGTATAGGTTCTGTCTGAAATTAGGGTGCCATCGACATCACGTGTTGTCACACTTGAGATAAAAAACAAAGTCTCGTCTGTAGCATCGTCATCCGTTGAATCATCCGAACCATCCATTCCTGAGTCGTCTGTACTATCTGGAGGTGAATCATCAGAAGAGCTACAACTTGATAAACCAGTGATTGCAATAATTAGTATTGCGGTAAATAATAAACGAAATGAATTTTTATTAAGCATAAAGTTTTTATTATTTTTTATTGATGAATATTGCGTTCTATGCATTCTGCTCTTTAATCAAATTAAGTGCCGATCCTTTACGATACCATTCGATCTGAGAATTGTTATATGTGTGATTTACCATTACCTTGTCTATACTACCATCAGCATGCATCACCTCGATTGTTAACGGCTTTCCTGGAGCAAACTCATGAATGTCTACAAAATTAAAGGTATCGTCTTCCTGAATTTTATCGTAATCGGCTTCGTTTTGGAAAGTTAGCCCAAGCATTCCTTGTTTTTTAAGATTGGTTTCGTGTATTCTAGCAAACGATTTCACGATAACAGCTGCAACCCCTAAATGTCTGGGTTGCATAGCCGCATGCTCTCTAGAAGAACCTTCGCCATAATTATGATCCCCTACAACTATAGTATAGATTCCAGCGGCTTTGTAAGCACGTTGGGTATCTGGTACGCCACCATATTCGCCGGTTAATTGGTTTTTAACAAAGTTGGTTTGCTTGTTATAAGCGTTAATGGCTCCAATTAGGGTGTTATTGGCTATATTATCTAAATGACCACGATATTTTAACCAAGGACCCGCCATCGAGATATGGTCTGTAGTACATTTTCCAAAGGCTTTAATTAACAATTTAACTCCCTGCAAAGACGAATCTTTAATTGGAGTAAATGGTGTTAATAATTGTAAGCGCTCAGAGGTTGTACTTACTTTAACTTCGATTCCTCGTCCATCAGCCACAGGTTCTAAATAACCATTGTCTTTTACATCAAATCCAAGGGGTGGAAGCTCAATGCCTTTTGGCATATCCAATTTAACTTCTTGCCCATCTTCGTTAATTAAAGTGTCGTTCATAGGATCAAAATCTAATCGTCCAGCAATTGCAATAGCCGCAACCATCTCTGGTGAACCTACAAAGGCATGAGTGTTTGGGTTACCATCGGCTCGCTTAGAAAAGTTTCTGTTAAACGAATGAACGATGGTGTTTTTCTCGTCGCCCATAACGTCAGAACGATCCCATTG
>QIIH01000506.1 GCA_003229235.1 Flavobacteriales bacterium
TCACCCATTATTTGAGCACTTGACTTAGATCCTTTTTTGTTATTAAGGGTCAATTTGATACTAGTTATTTCGCCTTGGGCGTTTCTTGAAATTTTACGATAGCTAAACTCGACGCCTTTGGCTTGCAACTTCTCCTTCATTGCCAATAACTCCGAATCCTTAGTGTTTTTTGTCACCGTTACAGATCTATTACTGTTCACAACATACCCTCGTTTTAAACTACTAGCTGCCGAAATTATTGCTTCATTCTGCGAATTAGCATTTCCATAGGCATATGCAAAGTTCCCTTTTTCTGAAGCTAACGCTCTTTGCCGTTCTTTTAGTTGTAACGTTCTTGCCCTCATCTCACCTTGCTTATTTTTCATAGCTACTGCCATCTCTTTTTGACGAACAGCCATTTCTTTTTGCATCGAAACAGTACGCATTTTCATTTCTTTATTTTTTAATGCCATACGGGCTTTCATTTCCTTATTTTTTCCTGCCATGGCCGCCGAACGCTCGGCATAACCTCTTACTTCTCTAGCCGATTTATCGGCAGATCGAGCATAGGAAAGTCTACTATTTATTTTCCCCTTATTGTTGCTAATCCCTATCGAACCATCGTCACCAACTGTGATAAAAATATCGCCTATAGGGCCATCGTCGGAGTACACTTGATAACTGCCTTGATTGCCTCCTTTTCTATATTTTATATCAATTGAATTGATTTTGCCCTCATTGTAATTAACATTTTTAATAGTTATTTCGATGCCGTGTTCGCTTTGTGCCTCTTTGCTCAGTTTTTCCAGATCTGCTTTTGTCATAGCTGCAGTAATGGTAATAACAATATCTTTTGCATTGCTTTTTGCTGGATTAGTCACCACTTGACTGGTGTTTTTTACAACAGCCTTTGCCGGTTTGGCATCTTCAAAAGTTGCTTTGCCAGTTACTACTAAAACCCCATCTTTACCTGCGTCTCCATATTGCTTTTGCCCTTCTTCTTTGTTTAAGGCAGAGATATTACCTCCACGAGTAACTATTTTAGTGTTTTTTGGCAAATCTTCGGTCTTCCACGGTTTTTCGTTAATGATATAAAGCGGGTTCTCACCAAAAAAATCTTCTTGCTTTTTTGCTACTTGTGGAGTCACTTTAGCTGGGGTTGTACGCTCATAAAAGTCTATCATTTCAACAGATTTTTCTGGATCGTAAAAAGTTACTCCATTGTAGTCTACTAGTAAAATATTTTTATCCTTATCCAGTCGTTCCACTACAACTATTGGCCCTTTTTTGTAATAAATTTTTCTAGCCGTAATGTCTCCAGCTTTGTCGGCATCTATAATTTTTGCACCACCACTCTCGCTTTCTGGAAATTTAATCGATAATTCATAAGCTATTAATTCACCATTAGTCCATTCGCGCTCGATAAATTCAATAGAGACATCAGTATAATTGGAGTTAAAATAAGTTTGAATCTGGTCAAGATCTTTGCTCGAAGAATTTTTATCTACTATAAAAGCAGAGGCTTCTAAAGCTGGGGTTTCTACTGTATTTGGAGTCGCGTATTCTGTGACTTCTTCTACATTAAAACTATACATAAATATACCTAAAAGAGGCAGAATAATGGCCAATTTCCATTGGTTTTTTTTGTTTGAATTACTCTTGTTTAACATAACGATTCGTTTTTTGATTCTTCCATTCTGGAATGGCATTTTAATGCGCATTCCCAGAATATTCAGATGATTAAATGATTGATAAAAATGATTTGTAAAACTAAAATTTTGAGGGTTGGTAGAGTTTTTTACTAATGCTAGTTGATATTGCTTATCGCAATTAATGTTAGCCACAGTCTCGCGATCTGCTATAAACTCTAAGTTCTCGGCCATAGTGCTTTTATACCACCAGGCAAAAGGGTTTATCCATTGCATAATGGTAAGTAGATTGCCTATAAGCAAATCTGCCGAATGCCGCTGGTTAACATGAACTTGTTCGTGTTTAATAATCATCACAAGTTCGTCTTTATCGTGCATTTTAGGATTGTAAACGATATACTTAAAAAACGAAAAAGGAGCTTCAATTAATTTCGATTCAACAAAATTGTGGCCTCCAGACTTGCTTAGAGAGCCTTTGCTAACAATACCAATCAAGCTTACAATTTGATACCCTAGCCTAATAATAAATACCGCCATAATGAGTCCATAAACTATCAGGGCGATAGTTAACCAGTTTATTGGTGTTGTTGTTGGTAGTTGAGAGGCAATTGTCTCACCTGTAACAGCAATTGAGCTATTACTAATCGCTGGCATTGCAATCACATTTATTTGCGTAAAGGTTACAAAAGGCAACACTATCGCAGACAAAATACCAGCTAACAGGAAATGACGATTGGCTTTAAAATAAGTATCGCTTCTAAGTGCAAACACATACACTAAATAAAAAAGTGCAAGGATGCTCATAGACTTTAACAAGTATATAAATAGTTCCATCTTACTTCTTTTTTTCTATGATTGCTAAAATTTCCTTAAGTTCTGAAACGCTAATTTTTTCTTGCTTGGCAAAAAACGAAACCATGTTCTTATAACTACTGTCAAAATATCGCTCACTCGCCAGATTCATAAATTCGGAAGTATAAAACTCTTTACTTACTAACGGAAAATATTGATGTGTTTTACCAAAGGCCTTATAGCCTACAACTCCCTTATCTGCTAGGTTACGTACAATGGTCGAAACCGTATTATAATGATTGTCTTGAGGTAAATCAGCAAGAATTTCTTTTATAAAAGCTTTTTCTAGCTCCCATAAAACCTGCATAATTTCTTCTTCTTTATTAGTGAGTCGTTCCATTGAAGGGATATTTTTGAAATATGATAAAACAAACCTATAACTATTTTTCTAGTTATACAACTATAAGCGTAGTTATTTAATTCTTATTGTAGTTTAAATATGGTTTTTTTGTCATCTTAAATCCTAAAAATATACAGTATCTTCGTCTCAATAATTTGGAGTTTATGAGTAGTGTATTATACCTGCTAATTGGATTTGTGTTGTTGGTAGTAGGAGGAGAGTTTCTAGTGCGTTCTTCTGTTGCGCTTTCTTTTAAGTTTAAGCTTTCCAAAATGGTTATTGGTCTTACGGTGGTATCTTTTGCCACTTCGGCTCCAGAACTTTTGGTGAGTATTCAGGCGGCCCATGACGGATATTCGGATATCGCCTTAGGAAATGTAATAGGGTCTAATATTGCCAATATTGGTCTGGTACTTGGGATTACTGCGGTAATTTTCCCGTTAATGATAGACAGGGATTTTTATAAATTCAATTGGCCCGTCATGATGTTGTTATCTGGCACCCTTTATTTGTTTTTATCTACATCTGGTAAGATCGAAGCCTGGGAAGGAATTGTATTAATTGCCGCTATTTGTTTGTATTTGTATCTCTTGATAAAACGAGCGCGAATACAGGCGCTTGCTAGGCCTATGACTCAAAAGATTGATGATGAGCTAGCTAAAGTTTCTGGTTTTAAAATTATTGTTTGGTTGCTTATTGGTGGTGCCGCCCTTTGGGGTGGGAGTGAACTGTTAGTAGATGGCGCCGTCCATATCGCCGATGCTGCAGGTGTTAGCCAACGAGTTATTTCTATAACGGTGATTGCTATCGGTACTAGTGTCCCGGAGTTAGCAGCTTCAGTAATTGCGGCATTGAGAAAAGAGAAGGCAATTTCGCTTGGTAACTTAATAGGCTCAAATATTTTTAATATTGCCTCGGTTCTAGGAATTACTGCTTTAATTCAGCCAATCGTATTGAAAGACCCAGGCCTTCTTGATAACGATATCCTTTGGATGCTAGGCTTTGCGGCTGTTTTAATTCCGCTGGCATTTGTTCCTGAGCGTTTTGTTTTAGGAAGATATAAAGGACTCCTATTAGTAATCGCTTATGCTGCTTTTATTGGCTTTG
The DNA here is from genome assembly GCA_003229235.1 of Flavobacteriales bacterium. GTDB lineage: Bacteria > Bacteroidota > Bacteroidia > Flavobacteriales > Flavobacteriaceae > Gilvibacter. Next base: position 3,928 of record QIIH01000506.1, read on the forward strand.
CGGTTATTAATTCTGTCGAATAAACAAAAAAACGCCTGCTTGGGGGAGCAGACGCTTTTAATAATCTCAGGTTATTAATCTCAAGTTTATTATTAAGCTTCAACCGAAATATCGGCAGATTTAACTGTCTTAATTATTCTACTTGCAATTTTATATGGATCGGCATTAGATGCAGGTCGTCTGTCTTCTAGATATCCTTTCCAGCCGCTTTCTACCGTGATAATAGGAATTCTAATCGAGGCTCCTCTGTCTGATATTCCGTAACTAAAGTCGTCTATCGAAGCTGTCTCGTGTAAACCAGTTAGGCGTTCGTTATTAAATTCGCCATATACATCGATATGCTCTTTTTTAACGGGTCTAAATGCTTCACAGATTTGCTCATATACTTCACGCGAACCACAAGTTCTTAATGTTGTATTCGAGAAATTGGCGTGCATACCAGAACCATTCCAATCTCCCTTTACAGGTTTTGGATGATATTCTATATAGTAATCGTATTTTTCGGTAAGACGGTCTAGTAAATAGCGTGCTATCCAAATTTCGTCTCCAGCTTTACAAGCTCCTTTTGCAAATAATTGAAATTCCCACTGTCCACTGGC
>QIIH01000373.1 GCA_003229235.1 Flavobacteriales bacterium
CTTGCATAACAACCGACATATTCTCGACTAAAAAGATGCCACATAAGATGGGAATCAACCATTCTTTACGGATGGTAATCGCTATCACCGCAATAATCCCACCTATGGTTAAACTTCCTGTATCGCCCATAAACACTTGCGCAGGATAAGTGTTGTACCACAAAAACCCAATGAGAGCTCCTACGAAAGCACTTATAAAAACAGCTATTTCGCCAGTTCTTGGGATGTACATAATGTCTAAGTAATCCGAGAATATTATGTTGCCAGAAACCCAGGCGAAAATCCCCAAAGTGAGCACAATTATGGCAGATGTTCCTGCCGCTAAGCCATCGACACCGTCTGTAAGGTTTGCGCCGTTAGAAACGGCAGCTATGATAAAAATCACTATCAGAATAAATAGAATCCAGGTATACTCTTTTGCACCTTCACCAAACCATCCTAAAATATCGGAGTATTCGAATTCATTATTTTTTACAAATGGGATCGTAGTTTTAGTCGATTTAATTTCGTCGCCAACAGAGCTAATCACTGTGGTTTGATTTACCCTCTGAACTTCAATTTTCTCTTTGATAGTAACCCCGTCATGAAAATACAGTGTACAACCCACGACGACTCCTAACACCAATTGTCCGAATATTTTAAATCTTCCTGGCAGTCCTTTTTTATCCTTTTTAAAAATCTTTATGTAATCATCAATAAACCCGATAGTACCCATCCAAATAGTGGTGATAATGAGCAGGATTACGTAAATGTTTTCCAGTTTTGTAAATAGCAAAACCGGAACTAGGGTAGCCAAAATGATAATCAAACCTCCCATGGTTGGAGTTCCGGCCTTTTCGTTTTGTCCTTCTAAGCCTAGATCACGAACGGTTTCGCCGATCTGTTTTTTACGTAAAAAATTGATGATTCTTTTCCCAAATACTGTAGCAATTACCAACGAAAGAATTACCGACATCGCAGACCTAAACGTCAAGTACTGGAACAATCCTGCCCCCGGCAATTGATATGTCTTTTCTAAGTATTCGAACAGATAGTACAGCATACTTAGTTGGTTAGTTGGGTTAGGAGTTCTCGGGTAATTTTAAAATCGTCAAAATCGAAACGTTCTCCGTTTATTTCTTGGTAGGTTTCGTGCCCTTTACCCGCGATTAAAATAATGTCCTTTGGTTGTGCCATTTGGCAAGCCGTTTTAATCGCTTGTTTGCGATTTGCTATAGACAACGTTTTTTTATAGTCTACAGGAGCCACACCTTGTTCGATAGCCTCAATTATTGCTTCCGGAGATTCACTTCTTGGGTTATCGTTCGTAAAAATCACCTTTGAGCTTAGTGCTGCGGCGATATATCCCATTTTTGGACGCTTAGTGGTATCACGATCTCCTCCACAGCCTACAACTGTAATTAATTGTTCGTTGCCTGTGCGTATAGCGTTAATAGTTTGAATCACATTCTTTAACGCGTCTGGCGTATGTGCATAATCTACTATGGCAGTAATGTTATTTTCTGTAACGAAATACTGAAAACGTCCAGCAACGCTCTCGAGTTCACTGAGTAATTTGAGGTTTTCGATTTCTTCTAATCCTAGTAATTCTGCGGTAGCATAAATGGCTAGAATATTATAGGCGTTAAAGCTGCCAATGAGCTTGCTCCATAGCTCATGACCATCTAGTTTAAGTAATAATCCGCTAAACTGATTTTCCAAAATTTGAGCCTTATAATCTGCAATAGATTTTAAAGCATAGCTGTAAACTTTTGCTTTGGTATTCTGAACCATGACACGACCATTTTTGTCGTCGAGATTTATCAAAGCAAAAGCATCTTTAGGAAGCATGTCAAAAAATCGCTTCTTTACATCGCGATATTCGGCGAAGCTGCTGTGGTAATCTAAGTGATCATGACTTAGATTGGTAAAAATTGCTCCATCAAAATTTAGGGCGGTAGTTCGATCCTGATCGATTCCGTGACTGCTTACCTCCATAAAACAAAACGCTACGCCAGCCTCGTTCATTTTGCTCAAATACTTGTTAATAGTAACAGAGTCTGGGGTTGTGTGGGTAGCAGGAAATTCGACATCGTCTATCTTTACAACTACTGTAGACAATAATCCAACTTTATAACCGGCCTTTTTAAAAAGCTGATGTAATAAAGTAGCCACGGTAGTTTTTCCATTTGTGCCAGTTACTCCTATCAACTTTAAATTAGCAGAAGGGTGCTCATAAAAATTAGCCGCCATTTGTGCTAGTGCTTCTTTCGAATTTTTTACTTGTATATACGTAATCCCGTTTACAATATCTTCAGGAATTTGCTCACAAATAATAGCAATGGCTCCTTGATTACAAGCTTTCTCTATAAAGTTATGCCCGTCGGCGGCCGTGCCATCTATTGCAATAAATACATCGTCTAGGCTAATTTTTCGCGAATCAAATTGCAGCTCATTGATGGTCACGGCGGTGTTCCCGAAAACTTTTTCGAGTGAGACTTTATAGAGTATATCCTTTAACTGTTTCATGATAGCGTTAATACAATTTGTTGCCCCTTTTTATAAGGAGTTCCGCTATTTAGTGATTGTTTTATGACCTTTCCGTTACCAACTATTATTACGTTAAGGCCAATGTTTTCTAGTAGTGAAACGGCATCCATTCCTGCCATTCCGGTTACTTTAGGTACATTTTTATGCTCCATTTGAACCATCGCATAGTAGGTGTCAAAATCGGCATCAATGCTAGGTTCGGTTTTTTCTAGCTCTTCGATAGTATCGATAAAAGGCGCGTCTGTATATATTTTTTGAGCTACTCTTTTAAATACTGGACCAGCTACATCGGCGCCATAAAAGCCTTTTTTGATACTCGGCTGATGTATAATTACAATACAAGAATATTTAGGGTTGTCTGCGGGGAAAAACCCTGCAAAAGAAGACACATAGCGTTTGTTTTCGTTCCAGCCTGGCATCCAATATTCGGCTCGGGCAGTTCCCGTTTTACCAGCCATTGAAAAATTTTCTGAATACAAGTTTTGACCTGTTCCTCGCACTACCACATTTTCCATTACAGCTTTTAACTGCTTGATGGTCTCCTGAGAACAGATTCTAGGATTAATTACATCTGCCTTAAAGACCTTAATTTCTTTATCGAGTGTTCTAATTTGTCTAATAAAACGCGGCTTCACCATTACCCCTTCGTTCGCAATTGCATTATAAAAGGTTAATGTTTGTAGAGGCGTCATAGTAAGACCATATCCATAAGCCATAGACGGCAAGGCATTTTTACTCCAGTTTTTTCCTTTCGGTTTTGGCATAAAGGGCTTGCCTTCTCCTTTTATTGGTAGTCCCAATTGCTGATCGATGTTCCAACCTTCCAAAATGCTAATAAAACGCGATGGGTTTTCGGCATATGCATCGTCTATTAGCATTCCTAAGCCAATATTGCTCGAAACTTCTAAAGCTCTGGCCGCCGAGATCGCGCCATAACCTCCACGTTTAGAGTCTCTAATTTTTTTGCCATAAAAAATATGAGACCCATTGCCCGTTTCTACCACTTTGGCGGTATCAATCTTTTTGTCTTCTAAAGCAGCGGCAAAGGCAATTACCTTAAATGTCGAACCGGGTTCGTAAGATTCGCCTATGGCATAATTATAACGCTCTTCGTAATTACCGTTGGCCACTAGAGTTAGGTTTGAGATGGCCTTCACTTCTCCTGTACTAACCTCCATTACCACCACCGATCCGTGATGGGCATTGTAAAATTCGAGTTGTTTTAATAAGGCGTGATGTGCGACATCTTGCATATTAACATTAATCGTGCTAATAATATCATATCCATCTTGTGGTTCGATCTCGTTGTCATCAGACAGAGGCTTCCATTGTCCTTTGGCAATTTTTTGCTTTAATCTTCGTCCCTCTTTTCCTCTTAACAGGTCGCCGTAAGCTCTTTCTAATCCTACACCCCAAAAGTGGCCTTCCTCGTTTTTGTGTTCATATCCAATGGTTCTAACCCCCATTTCGCCAATTGGATGCTCACGTACAGTTTTTTGTTCGGTGATAAACCCACCTTTGTTTGGCCCCAGTTTAAATAGCGGGAAACCCTTAACTTTAATATAGTCTGAATACCCCAAATCTTTCACTAAAAGCATATACCGATTCTTGTTATTTCTCGCCTTGCGGAATTTTTGCTCATAACTTCCCGCACTATTATTAAACATTTTCCCGAGCTCTTTAGACAACGGCCCAACATATTTTTCGAAGTTGTCGCTACTCACCGTTACCGCGTCAAATCGAATCTCGTATTTTGGCACTGAGGTTGCTAATAAGCTACCATCATCTGCATAAATATTTCCCCGATTGGCTAAAATCTCAAAGTTTTTTATATTTTTTTCTTTAGCCATAGCACGATACTCTTGCCCATTTACAAACTGAATTCGCACTAGTTGAATCGTAATAAGTATGGCAAAAACAAACAGTCCACCAGCCACAAAGTAGAATCTATTAAGTATGTTTTTTTCGTTAACGGCCATTGTCTAACGGCCATTGTCCTTATCTACAATTAATATTTTCATTGGAGGTGTTGTTGACGGCCCAATACTTCTTGGTGTCATCGCACGTATAACTCGACTCTCCATCTTAGTTTCCATGAGCTTCATTCGTACATCAATGTTTTGGCTTTTGAGTTCCTTTACCTCGTTACTCAAGGCGGCAATGCGATGTACTTTTCTGTCTGCACTATGCGAACTAGCAAT
>QIIH01000496.1 GCA_003229235.1 Flavobacteriales bacterium
CCTATCCTATTTTCAGAAATGCCTTACCACATTGTGACGATTTCGAATCTAACGGCTATACCAAAGAAGAGCTAAAACTTGCAAGAGAACCGCAAAAAATATTAGACGACCGTACTATTGCCATCACTGCAACAGCAGTTCGCATACCTACAGAAGGAGGCCATTCTGAAGCGGTTAATATTAGATTCGAACACGATTTTGATCTGAGTGAAGTGCGACAATTACTCCATAATTCACCGGGGATTGTAGTACAAGACAACCCAGATACCAATACCTACCCTATGCCTATTTATGCGCACAACAAGGATGCGGTATTTGTTGGCAGAATTAGAAGAGACCTAAGCCAGCCAAAGACCTTACACCTTTGGATAGTTAGTGATAATCTGCGAAAAGGGGCAGCTACTAACGCAATCCAAATAGCCGAATACATGGTTAGTGCTAAACTATTGTAAGCAGGGAAACTCCACCTCGTCTAAATTTGGATACTAACTAATATCCAACGAATGCAACTTTTTCACATTGTACTACGTATAGGTCTTGGCCTAATGCTCTTGTTATTTGGGTTAAACAAGTTCTTTTGGTTTTTACAAGACTTTGATTTTACTGGTTATCCAGAGGCACAATACCTTTTTGACAGCCTGCGATTTTCTGGCGAAACAGACACAGGTAAAGGATATATAATGCACCTAGTGGGACTAACAGAAATTGTTGTTGGCGTGTTGTTGATTGTCAAAAAATGGGTGCCATTTGCCTTGGTAATGTTGGTTCCTATTTCTTTAAACTTAGTTGCGTTTCACGCCTTTGTGAATCTTCCAAATATAGGCCCCGCAATAGTAGTAACACTCGTTAATGGTTACTTAATATACAAGCATTGGAATGCTTATAAGGGGCTGTTTTCCTAATTTATTAGTACTTTTAAGAAAAACTATGAAAAAAAATTAGACAAATCTCTAAATTTTTTTCAATCTCTTAATAATTGAATGGGTAGGGTATATTATTCCTAACTTGTTCTATTAGAGACTAATGTGCCAACTATGAAAAAAAATACCCTCCTTGGTGTTTTCATTCTATGTCTTGTTGTTTTCAGTGCTTGTTCTAGTGATGATAACGGCTACATCCCTATTGCCATAGAGGCAAATTCTGATTCAGCGCAATTACAACAAGATGCTTCTTTGCAAATTGATGTGCTAGCAAATGACAACGGAATCCCATCTTCGGGTACAATCACTGCTCAAAACGGTGCTCACGGGAGCGTTCAAATAGTAGATCCCGCAGCTACACCTTCAGATCCAAGTGATGATTTGGTGCTTTATACTCCTGATGTTTCTTTCTACGGAAGTGATTCTTTTACATACAAAATTTGCGATCAGAGTGGTGCCAACTGCGGAACGGCTACAGTAACTATTACTGTTTCTGGCGTGAGCCCAGTTAATTACAGCGTGGCTAGTATCCCGTACGACACCTTGTCCGAATACAATTTTTTTGAAGGCGACTTGCGATTATTGGAGCCAGTCTTTGGGGTCGTGCCGTACAAACCCATAAGCTCTTTGTTTTCTGATTACGCTTTAAAAAAGCGATTTATTTGGATGCCTTCAGATGTTCGGGCTAGTTATGTAAATGATTATTCGGTGTTGGATATGCCAGAAGGCACAATTCTTATTAAAACATTTTATTACGACAACGTACTACCTTCCAACAACACTCGAATTATCGAAACGCGACTGATGATTAAAACGGCAGATGGATGGTCTTTTGCCGAGTATGTTTGGAACGATGCTCAAACAGAAGCTTATCTAGATATGAGTGGTTCGTTTACAGAGGTTACTTGGCTGCAAGATGGCGAAACCAAGACAGTCAATTATGCAATCCCTGCAGAATCGGCTTGCTTTACCTGTCATAAATCAGAGGTAAATTCTATTCCGATAGGATTAAAACCTCAGCACCTTAATGGTGATTATGCCTATGCCGACGGAAGCATGAACCAGCTTAGAAAGCTAATACAAGTGGGCTATCTAAACGATAATGTCCCAGCAAGTATCGAGACTCTGGTAGATTATTCTGATACAAGTCAACCAATAAATTTAAGAGCGCGGTCGTATGTAGACGTCAACTGTGCTCATTGCCATAGCGACGACAGACATTGCGATTATCGCCCTATTAGATTTGCCTTTAACGAGTCGGGAGATTCTGTTAACATGGGCGTTTGTGTAGATCCTCAAACCCCGTTGCCGCCATTTACTAAAATTGTAGAGCCAGGCAGTACCGACGATTCGGTATTGTTCTTTAGAATCAGCACAGTGGCTGAGGAATTTAGAATGCCCCTATTGGGCAGGACAATAAATCACGAAGAAGGAATACTTCTTATTCAGGAGTGGATTAATTCGCTCACCGAAACTTGTGACTAAACCAACCAATTAAATTAAAAGTTATGAAAAAAATTATTTTAATCTTGCTTGCAATTTGTGCTGTTACTGGCCTGCAAGCACAAATGAACGTGCCCTATGCGCCTTTTCAAAAAGGCGGGGTTGCTGCAGTGACCTTTTCTGGAGTTTCTGTCTCTACTTCTGGTACCAACCGTGCTGTTGTCGATATGGACGGCGACTTTCTAGACGATCTTGTTTCGATTAGTTCTACCAATGTAAACATCCGCACACAATTGCCTGGCGGAGGGTTTGGTACAAAAAACATCACTACTACTTCTGCAAACTATATTCCTTCTTGGAGTTTGGCGGCAGCCGATTACAATGCAGATGGCTATACCGATTTATTATACGCCGGTGGCTCTGGAGTTACTTTTATGCGCTCCGACGGAACTGGCAATGGCTTTATAGAGGTTTCTGGACCTGAGTTTGTTTTTTCACAACGCTCTAATTTCGTAGACATTAACAACGATGGGCATCTCGATGCTTTTGTATGTCATGATATAGAGCCTAACGTGTATTATATTAACGACGGCGCAGGTAACCTTACTTATAACCAAGGAGGCTTAGGTGACTATCCCTCTGGAGGACACTACGGTTCTGTTTGGTTAGACTATAACAACGATGGTAATATTGATATGTTTATTGCTAAGTGTGGGGGCGAAGTTGCCCGCAGAACTAACCAAATGTGGCGTAACAATGGTGACGGCACTTTTACAGAGGTAGGTGTGGCTGCTGGGCTTGCAGACCCAATGCAAACTTGGTCTTCTGCTTGGGGCGATTATGACAACGACGGAGACATGGATGGCTTTATAGGCGCTAGTAGCGGCTCTCATAAGTTAATGAGAAACAACGGCGACGGTACATTTACCAACGTTACTTCTGGTTCTGGGATATCTTCTGTTACAGCCACTGGAATAGAAAATGCGGCCTACGATTTTAACAATGACGGCTATTTAGACATCGCATCTAACGGGACTATTCTTTACGGGAACGGTAACTTGACATTTACAACTATTTCGTTTTCTGCAATTAGCAGCAATAATGGAGCATTTGGAGATTTAAACAGTGATGGCTTTATCGACAGTTTTAATGGCTCTGTTGTTCGTTTTAACGATGCTAACGACAACCACTGGGTTACTATTAATCTGGTTGGATATGAAAGTAATATTAACGGAATTGGTGCCCGTATAGAAGTTACTACAGCATCTGGCACACAAATAAGAGATGTCAGAAGTGGTGAGGGTTTTGCTTACTTGAGTACATTAAATTCGCATATTGGATTAGGTCTCAATACAACCATTACGTCACTTACGGTGAAATGGCCTTCTGGGACGGTTGATACATTTACAAATTTGCCTGTAGATGATATTTATGTGATTCACGAAGGGTTTCTGTTGAACGTTGCAGAAAACACAAACACTCAATTGAGTCTTTACCCTAATCCTGCTACAGATGTGATCTCTCTAACTTATAACACACCGCTTAATGATGCTACCTATACCATCTATACCATAGACGGTAAGCAAATTCAAGCTGGAAAGCTTCTAAACAAACAAATCAATGTAGCTACTTTAGCTACGGGAACATACATTTTACGTGTGGTAGAAAATAGTGTTGTATCAAATCAGCAGTTTATCAAAAAATAATCTGATAGACTTTATTATTTAGTTCGACTCCAGTCTTTTTAAGGCTGGAGTTTTTTATTTTTTGGTATCTTTAGTCACAACGCACTAACCACCCACAAAAATGAATTCTACTTTTTCTAAAATTTTGAAAATCGTTCTTGGGCTTGCTTTACTCATCTTTGGACTCAACAAGTTTATTGGTTTTATCTCAATGCCCGATTTGCCTGCGCAGGCTACTCAATTTATGGACTCTCTTTGGGCCACAGGCTATGTTCTGCCTTTTGTTGGAACCTTAGAGATAATCGTAGGCTTGCTTTTAATATTTAATAAATGGGTGCCGTTTGCACTATTGCTTTTGGTCCCTATTAGCGCTAATATTTCTCTGTTTCATCTGTTTTTAGATTTAC
>QIIH01000021.1 GCA_003229235.1 Flavobacteriales bacterium
TTTAGCAAAGTTTTCGATTTCCTGCGGGACATTAACTTGCTCATCTATGTGAATTTCGGAAGTGCTTGCGTCGGGGTAAACCGAGTAAATCGTATCGTTAATAACCTTTATTGATGCAATTGGATTGCAACAGATATAACTAAAGCTATTGTCGTTAGCATGATAGTCGCTGCTCTCTAGTAGCAAGCTATTGGGGAAAACATCTCGTAAGCGCAAATACACCGAAACAGGAGTAAGAGTGTCGGCTAGGAGTTGTTTAGAATGTGTTTTAAGCGTAAATGTTTTCATTGCAATTGGCATAAAAAAAAGGCTTGTCGTGAAAGACAAGCCTGTATCGTATAAACATACTAAAGCGATTGTATCACGAAATTGTTCGATTACAAAGCCACCACCAAGTATGTTGTAAATTATTGTTCATTTGAATACCAAAGATATACAAAGCTAATAAATAGCCAATACTTCTGAGGTAAAAAAAAGGGAGCTCAAAGCTCCCTTACAGTTTTATACAATATTACATCTTAAGTGTAATGTCCAACTCAAAATCGTTGTAGATTGCTGTGTCTCCTAAATTGTCAAAAAAGCTACCAGAACCATAACGAACATCGTATTTTGAACGATCAATCACAAATTTTGTCGTGGCAGTATTGCCGTCTAACATAAGGTCAAAAGTAATAGGTAGGGTTGTGGCTTTAATTGTTAAATCCCCTGTGACGCTATAAGTTGAGTCGCTACCAGTGACAGCTGTGATTACTAATTTGGCAGTAGGATAGGTTGCTACTCCAAAGAAGTCGTCGGACTTTAAATGCCCTTCTAATTTTTCTTTTCCTTTTCCTTCTTTTAGATCGAGGGATGTAATAGAGGTCATGTCTATCTCGAACATTCCTCCAACGAGATTGCCGTCCTCCATTTCGAGATGCCCTTTATGAAAGTTTATCGATCCGATGTGTGTTTTGCCTAATTTTTTCCCCGTCCAATTGATGGTGCTTTTTGTGATATCAATTTGTTTTACAATTGTATTTGTAAATGCTACGCCAGCGACTAATATAGTTGCTAAGATTAAAGTTTTTGTTACGTTTTTCATTGTTCTTGTTTAATAATTAATTGTGGATTGTGTTTAAATATGTATTTAATGTTTCTAATTGAGTTTCGTCTAAAGTTGCTAATATTTCTTGATTGGCAGACAAAATTATTGGGTCTAATTGCTCTAAAATCGCTAGGCCTTTGGTCGTGATAAAGAGCTCTATTTTACGTCTGTTTTGCTTGCAAACTTGTCTTTTTACGAGGTCTTTGGTTAATAATTTGTCGACTAGTCTTGTCGTATTGCTACTTCTGTCTATCATTCGGCTTTGTAGCTCGGCGACGTTACAAGGATTGTTTTTTTGCCCTCTTAAAATACGCAGCACATTATATTGCTGAGCAGACAAATCACAGGGTCTTAAAATATTCATAATATGCTCCTCAATGAGTCGAGAAGTATACATCAGATTTATCACTGTCTTTGTAGACAGGTCCATTTGTGAAGTAGTTTTTATGATTTTTTCTATATCCAAGATTGTATTGACAATATTTGTATGTACAAATGTACTGGAATCAAACCTACCAAAATTAATTTTAACATAATATTAGAATTGGGGAGGCCAATCTTTTGAATTCAATGTTAAAAGCCTTTTAATGACAGTAAATATTGAATATTTTTAAGCGTTAAATACTAGTTATGAAACAGTTTATTGGAATGTTTGTTTTTTTGGCACTATTTAGTTGCAAGGACTCTAGTACCAAGACAACATCAGAAAATTTGTCGGAGGCTGCAACAAAGGCCGAGGAGAGAGAAGTTGAAGTTGCAAACGATTCTGAAATTCCTATTTATAGTTTTGCAGAGTTTGAGCCTTTATTGCATAAAAAAGACGGAACCACTTATGTGGTGAACTTCTGGGCTACTTGGTGTAAACCTTGCATTAAAGAGATGCCTTATTTTGAAGAGTTAGCTGCCAAATACAAGGACGACAATGTGGAAGTTATCTTTGTAAGTTTAGATTTTCCTAGACTTTTAGAGAAGCAAGTAATTCCGTTTATAAAAGAGAATAATATAAAGTCCAAAGTGGTACTTCTAGACGATACTGGTGCCAACGAATGGATTCCTAAAGTAGACGAATTCTGGTCTGGAGCGATTCCGGCAACCTTGATTTATAGAAATGATTACAGAAAATTTTACGAAGGACCTTTTGATTTCGAGAAATTAGAATCAGCCGTAAAAGAGGTCTTAAAACCTTAATTAGAATGCTATGAAAACATTTAAAAACATTTTGATCCTTGGGATTTACGTCCTTGCTCTTGTCTTTGGAACAATGAGTTTTACAGAGAAAAATACTACAGATATTGTTGGTGGTTACGATATTGGAGATAAAGTAAAAGATGTGAATCTAAAAGATGTGACTGGCGAAATGGTGTCTTTTGCAGATTACGATTCGGCCAAAGGCTTTATCGTAATTTTTACCTGTAACACCTGCCCTTATGCCGTTGCCAGTGAAGACCGTATAAATGCACTAGATGCAGAGTTTAAAGAGAAAGGGTATCCAGTTATCGCGATCAACCCTAATAACCCAGATGTCCAGCCAGATGATACTTTCGAGTTGATGCAAACAAAGGCTAGCGACAAAAATTTTAGTTTTCCGTATTTGTACGACGCTAGTAGTACAGTGTACGCCCAATTTGGAGCCGCGAAGACGCCTCATGTTTATATCTTACAAAAAGAAGACGATAGCCTAGTCGTGAAGTATATTGGTGCTATAGACGATAGTGTTCGCAGTGCCGCTGGAGTATCAAAGCGTTATGCTGCCGATGCTGTTAACGCGCTACTAAATGGCCAAAAAGTGCCTTTAACCAAGACCAAGGCTATAGGTTGTTCAGTTAAAGTATAAGAGCACCTACATATAAGATTTAAACCAAACCATACGGCTTGGTTTTTTATTTCTTAAATAAATGTGAAAAAAACTCGTTATAAACTGAAACATTCAAGAGTTTATTACGTCTATTATAATGTCTAAGGTGTACTTTTGTGTACGTTTTACAAAAAGAAGTTGCAATATTTATGACTGATTTAACTAACCTAGAGTGGCAAGAGAAGCTTGCCCAAGACACTAACGCCGTTGTAGTAGATGTGCGTACTAAAGACGAGGTATCAGAAGGCCATTTGTCTAATGCCTTGCATATTGATATTTACGGAGGCGCCGTTTTTCTTGAAGCTATCAAGAAATTGGATCCAAATAAAAACTATTACGCTTATTGCCGTTCTGGAAGTAGATCTGCACAGGCTTGTGCCGTGATGCAATCTGTTGGAATCAATAACACTTACAATTTGTTAGGTGGATTTATCGAATGGGATGGCGAAACATCTAACGAGCTATGAAAAAATTAATTTACTTCTGTTTAATTGCAGCCACTTTTGTGGTTGTAAATGCCTGTAGTGAAACCAAAGCTGGAAACATCGAGCAAATTACAATCGACCAAATGAACGATGTTCTTAAAGGCGATAGTATTCAGCTATTAGATGTACGCACCACCGAAGAGTATATCGAGAGTCATCTCGCAAAGGCACGCAATATTTGTATAACAGACGACGATTTTAAAGAGAAGGCAGCAAATCTAAATCGCGACGAGCCAATATATGTATACTGCAAGAAAGGTGGTCGCAGTGCAAAAGCAGCTAAGATTTTACAAGAGATGGGCTTTAAGAAAATATACGATATGACGGGTGGAATCTTACTTTGGGAAGAAGCTGGACTCGAAACCGAAAAGGAGCAATCCTAAGCTGTTCAAAAACAAATTAAAAAGCTGTAGTAGTTTTTACTCCTCCAGATTTTGATGGAATCGATTTAGCACAACCTAATGATGTTAATTTCCCGGCATCTGTTTTGAAACTCAAAACTTCCCAGATGCACCTAACCAACCAGATTTTCCGAGTACAGTATTACTACCAGGAGAAACCTACCTGAATCGTACAGTATATAAATTTATTGTAGAATAAACAGCGTGCCAAATAGTGGCTTACAAAAAAATGCTCTTAAAAAGGAAAAGAATTAATAGCGCTCTTTGAGCTCAATAATTAGTCCGAATACTAAGCAGAGTGCTGCTGTTGCGATTACCATTATTCCTACGCCCATAGTGATTGTTTTTTTGTTTTTTAAATATAGTGATTTTTTCTTTTGTTAGCGTCGGTTTCCTGCCTGGTGCTAAAATTTTACATCATGGCGTTCCCCTTCGGGTCGGGCTGTTCGCGCTACATGGTAGCTAGCTGCCATCCCTAACGCGGGTTTTCTTAAAGCTAATTTCTATTTGTCTCTCTAGCTAGCGCCAGTCTCCTACCTGGTGCTAAGAAGTAAACTTATTTAAAAACGCCTTGTTTTCCGCTTTGCGGGTACCTCAATCTAAATGTCCACTGGACATT
>QIIH01000230.1 GCA_003229235.1 Flavobacteriales bacterium
ATCTTAGATTCAAGTAATAAACGCAACAGCAAGCTGTTGTAAAAAAACCAGATCCCTAGTTTTGGCTCTAGATCCAAAACTAGGGATCTGGCGGCGAAAAAAACTTCATACTTTTTGGTTGCAAAACTTAAAATATATGTCGCATTTAACGTTGGCCCAAAGGTATGAAATTTCCATCCTTTCAGAACAACAGCTGTCGATGTCGGCCATGGTCGACAAGGTCGGCACGAGCAAATCCACCATCAGCAGGGAGCTTGCCAGAAATTCGGACGGTCGTAGCGGCAAATACAGGGCGGAACTCGCCCAAAGGAAGTGTAAGGTGCGTCACAGCGAGAAGAACAAGAAAAAGACCTTTACTTTTCAAGTGCAGAGGTTTGTGGAACTTTATCTTGAACAGGACTACAGTCCGGAACAAATAGCAGGATATGCCAATAAGATCAATGAGCCCTGCGTATCTCTCGAAAGGATATACCAGTTCGTATGGAAGGACAAAAAGGATGGAGGAAACCTGTATGAACATTTAAGAACAAGAGGTAGAAAATATAAAAAACGTGGCGCTACTAACAATGGAAGGGGACAGATACCCGATAGGGTCGATATAGGACAAAGGCCCCAGATCGTGGAGAAAAAGGAGCGCTTGGGCGATCTGGAGATAGACCTGATAATCGGGACCAACCATAAAGGAGCATTGTTGACCATAAACGACAGGGCTACGGGAGTTCTGAAAATGGAATATATCGAGAACAAGGAGGCGAAGACCATAGAGGACAGTGCCGTGGCGTTATTGGAAGAATGGAAGCCGTTCATAAATACCATTACAAGTGATAATGGCAAAGAATTCACCAACCATAAGCAAATCGCTGAAGAACTGAATATCGACTTTTTCTTCGCAAAACCCTATCACAGCTGGCAAAGAGGGGCTAACGAGAACCTCAACGGACTCGTCAGGCAGTATTTCCCGAAAAAAAGTAACTTTGACCTTATCACCAAGGAACAAGTCGAAAGAACAGAAAAAATATTAAATAACAGACCCAGAAAAAGGTACGATTACTTAACGCCGAATGAGGTTTTTGCAAACGCAATCAACAATAATGGAATCGTTGCGTTTATTACTTGAATCCACCTATATTAAATACGGTAAGTCACATTTTGGATGGTCAAATATTTTATTATTGTGTTTTAAAAGAGCAACCGTTTGAAAGATTATGGGGAAATTCTATTGAGGAAATTTTCAAAGGACTAATTGAACAATCAGAGGTTTTTGTAAACTATTTGAAAGATCAAAAATCATTAAATGAGTTTAGATTGGTGAAAACAAAAAATTTAGACGGAAACTTTCACCAATTTGAATTAATTCAACATTGTATGAATCATAGTACTTTTCATCGAGGACAAATAATTACAATCGGACATCAATTAGAATTTAAAAAAGCACCATCAACAGATATGTTATTCTATTTTATTGAACGGAACAAACTATTTACAACAAAATGAGCAGACTAATAAAAAAAAAGAATAGAAGAAGTTGTTATTAAATTAGGAACTGAATAAGTACTACTTACAAGCGGTGTATAGCTAATGGCAGTTTTGTGCTAATATTCAAGCGTTTAGAAGTTAACAAAAATAGTGCTAAACTGAAAGTTAAGTGCTTTAAAATCCGCCACTAACCATACACAAAACCGATGTCCAGCGCTCCCGAACTTATTTTTGTTTACAATGCCGATTTGGGGGCCTTTAATGCCATAAAAGATTCTTTACACAAGTGGCTAAAGCCAGAATCGTATTCGTGTACACTTTGCTCTTTAACACATAATTTTATAGGAGAAGCTAAAGACTGGAAGCGGTTTAAAAGTGCATACCCAGGAGAACTTAGCTTTTATCACAAAGACGAATTTTTAAAAGTATTTGCATCAAAATGGCTTGCTAAATACGAGTTTCCTGTTGTGTTAATTAAAGAAAATGAAGGGTTGGAAGTTTTTATTGGAGCCAAAGAACTAGCGTCCTTACATGATTTAAATGCTTTGATTTTACGAATTCAATATCGTTTGAACCTAAGCCCCTAGTGACCGCTATTAATTTCTTGGTTAATACCACCAATAAAGCCTAGAATTTCGTCTCTACCTTGACCACCAGTAGCCGAGCTTACAAAATGAGGAGGAAGGTCTTCCCAATCTTGTAAAAGCACTTTTTTATAGGCTTCGATATTTCGTGTTAAAGCGTTGGGTTTTAGTTTGTCTGCTTTGGTAAAGATGATGCCAAAAGGCAGGCCACTACTGCCAAGCCACTCCATAAATTCTAGATCGATAGGTTGAGGATCGTGTCTGCAATCGATGAGTACAAAAGCCATTACGAGCTGTGCACGCTTCTCAAAGTATTTGGTAATAAAGGCTTGAAATGTCTTTTTTGCCGATTTAGAAACACGGGCATATCCATATCCTGGTAAATCTACAAGATGCCACGATTTGTTTACGATAAAATGGTTAATCAACTGCGTTTTTCCTGGCCTTCCAGAAGTTTTGGCTAGGCTCTTGCGTTGCATCAACATATTGATTAGCGAAGATTTACCTACGTTAGATCGTCCAATAAATGCGTATTCAGGAAGCGTTGTATTAGGACATTTTGCAACATCACTATTGCTCATTACAAATTCTGCAGATTTGATATGCATACTATTAAAACTTGCGGTCTGTTAACCAGGCGTAAAGAAGGTCGTTAAAAGCCTCGGGATGTTCCATCATAGCAGCATGCCCACATTTGTCGATCCAAAATAAATCTGAATCAGGCAACAATTCATGAAACTCTTCTGCAACATTAGGGGGTGTAACGCCATCGTTCTTTCCCCAAATAATACAGGTTGGATTTTTCATTTTAGGCAAATCCTTGGCCATATTGTGTCTAATTGCACTTTTTGCAATTGCCAATGTTCTTATGAGTTTGTTTCTGTCATTTACAGTTGCGAAAACTTCGTCCACAATATCTTTAGTGGCAACTTTAGGGTCGTAAAAGACATTTTCGGCTTTCCCTTTTATATAATCGTAATCTCCACGTTTAGGGTAGCTTTCGCCCATGGCAGATTCGTAAAGACCAGAGCTGCCAGTAATTACCAAGCCCTTGATTTTTTCTGGATACATCTTAGTGCAGAGTAGCCCGATATGACCGCCTAATGAATTTCCCAGTAAAATAACCTCTTTGTAGCCCTTGTGGTCTATAAAGTCGGCAACGTATTTTGCGAAAGTCTTTACATTAGTCTTTAGTAAAGACATTTTGTAAATAGGGAGTTCGGGGATTAGAATAGTATATCCTTTATCCGGAAAAAAGTGAGCCACAGCATCGAAGTTGCTGAGTCCTCCCATTAAGCCATGCAGGATTATGATAGGGGTGCCATCTCCTTTTTCGAGATAATTAAACTTCCCTTCTTTCTTTAAATCGTATATCATGCGGGTTACTACTATTTCCATCGCAAATATAGACAATTCAAACATAATATGACGGCCTAGTCTTATGGGTAATTAAATCGCTAAACAGATGATTTTTACTACAATAATGGCGCCTTAAAATACATGAAAAATAGCAATTAAATAGTTGTATTAGAGAGGGTTAGATATGAGCTAAATTGAGGGTGGTAAAACTTATCAACAATGTGGTAAATAGTGGTAAATAGTGGTAAAATAATACTATATTTGACCATCAACTACTATTTAATTGTTCACTGTGCTCAATCTAATCGGGACATACGAATGTAAGGCAGACGTCAAAGGACGTATCATGGTGCCAGCGCCACTAAAAAAGCAATTAGCTGCTTCTTTGGCAGATGGTTTTGTAGTGAAACGTGCTGTGTTTCAGCCCTGTCTTGAGTTATACCCGATGAAAGAATGGGACGCTCTTATGAGCAAAATGAGCACTCTAAATAGATTCAACAGAAAGAAGAACGACTTTATTCGCCGTTTTACAGCGGGGGTAAAAGTGGTAGAGCTCGACGCAGCAGGAAGATTGCTGTTACCTAAAGACTTAATGTCCTTTGCTGGCTTGTCTAAAGAAATTGTAATCTCTTCGGCCATAAATATTGCCGAAATTTGGGATAAGCAAAAGTACGAATCGGCCATCGCAGATGCCGCGAACGATTTTGCCGATCTCGCCGAAGAAGTAATGGGAGATAGTATCGATGAAAGTGATGGAATATCATAACCCTGTACTACTAAAAGAAACTGTAGACGGGTTGCAAATTAAACCCGAAGGGATTTATGTGGATGTTACTTTCGGCGGAGGCGGACATTCTAAAGAAATTTTAAGCAGACTTGGGTCTAACGGAAAACTTATCGCGTTTGATCAAGATTCTGATGCAACTCAGAATGCATTGGACGATCCAAGATTTTTGTTAATACCAGAAAACTTTAGACATTTAAAAAGATTTCTTCGTTTTTACGGACATAAACAAGTTGATGGAATATTAGCAGACTTTGGTGTTTCTTCCCACCAATTTGATGTAGCCGAGCGTGGTTTCTCAACACGTTTTAATGCGCAGCTTGATATGCGAATGAATCAGCAAGACGAATTATCTGCATATCGTGTAATTAACGAATACACAGAAGAAGATTTGCGTCAAGTGCTAAAGGAGTTTGGCGAACTACGCGCTGCCTCAGGTATGGCAAGGCAAATTGTTGCAAAACGTGATGAGGGTCCTATAAAAGACAGCAAAACTTTAAAGAGAATTCTGAGCCGATTTATTCCGCGGGCAATAGAAAACAAAATACTTGCGCAGATTTTCCAAGCACTTCGCATAGAGGTGAATGACGAACTGGAGGCTTTAAAAGAGTTTTTAATTCAAAGCGAACAAATGCTTGCTATAGATGGGCGATTGAGTGTGATTTCATATCACTCCCTCGAAGATAGATTAGTAAAGCGTTATATGCGCAGTGGCCTTTTTGAAGGAGAGCCCGAAAAAGATGTTTTTGGACGAGTCGAAGTTCCGCTTAAGCCTGTAGGTAAATTTATTATTCCTTCTGCTGAAGAAATTAAAAAAAATAATCGTGCTCGAAGCGCAAAACTAAGGATAGCAACAAAATTGTAGGCAGATGAAAGAAGGGATATATCACATATTAAAAGGCAGGTTTTTAGTTAGCGAAGACTCTTTGAAAAACTGGAAGTTTATCATTTTTCTTTCTATTCTAGCGTTAATCATGATTGCTAGTTCGCATAGCGCAGACAGAAAAGTACACCGCATTGCCGCCTTGAGTAACGAAGTGAAGGAGCTCAAAAGTCAAAATATTGATGTACGAATGGAGCTCATGGAAACTAAGATGGAGAGTCGAGTTATACGTGCGATGGCACCCAGAAACATTGGGCCATCGACAACACCACCAATAAAAATATTAATTGCATATAAAGACAATGGCCGTTAACGAAAAAAACATACTTAATAGATTCTACTTTGTGGCTGGTGGACTGTTTGTTTTTGCCATACTTATTACGATTCAA
>QIIH01000368.1 GCA_003229235.1 Flavobacteriales bacterium
CTGTAAACAAATCTTAGGTCGAACTCAGGTTTATATGGTAACCGTCTATTATGATTACTTTTACATTTAATTAACGCTTTAGTATTAAAACTATGAAAAGAGCTCTATTAGGATTATTTACAATAACAATTATCGTTTTTAGTTGCAAAACAACACCTAAAAATGAAAATCAGATTGATCCTGTCTCACAGAGCGATCAACAAAGTGAAAGTTCTGAGTTTACTATAGTCTTTGCAAGCTGTAATGATCAAGATAGAGAGCAACTGTTGTGGCAACCTATAATCGATCACAATCCAGATGTCTTTATCTGGGGCGGTGATAATATCTATGCCGACACAGATGATATGGCAAAAATGCAAGCCGACTATAATAAGCAAAATCAAAACCCCGATTATGTAGCACTAAAACTAACCACTCCAGTGATTGGTACTTGGGATGATCACGATTATGGTGTAAATGACGGTGGTGTTGAATGGGGCTTAAAAAAAGAAGCGCAAGAATTGTTTTGGGATTTTCTTGATGTAGATGCAAACGACCCGTTGAGAGCGCAAGAAGGAGTTTATCATAAAAAAGAATATAAAACAGCTGCGGGGAGTGTTCAGATTTTGCTTTTAGATACTAGAAGCTTTCGCACAGGTTTGCTAGAAAACGAAGATCCAGACCAAAGGTATAAACCATGGCCAAAAGGCCATGACGGTTCGGTTTTAGGTGCTACTCAATGGGAATGGTTACAGACACAATTGCAAGATAATACGTACGATTTTACCATAATTGTTACAAGTATTCAGTTTTTAAGTGGCGATCATGGCTACGAAAAATGGGATCATTTTCCTGATGAGGTTGCAAAAATGTACAGCACCTTAAAAAATGCTAAGGCACCAAATATTTTTATGCTATCTGGCGACAGACACCATGCCGAATTGCAACTTAATAAAGACGCGGGCCTTGGTTATCCGTTAGTAGAGTTAACCTCTAGTGGGCTAACACATACGTATCCTGGCGACCCTTTGGAGCCCAATCCTTATAGAGTAGGAGAGGGAACAAAGGAGCTCAACTTTAGTGTTATCAAGCTTGACTTTGAAAACAAGAAAGTCACTTTAGAAATTCGAGGCAAAGACAATTATTTGTTCGAGCAAATGTCACAACAGTATTAAACATTCAAATTTTGATGTTTATAAATTAGCAAAATTGTATTTTTGCAAAAATTTTTTGAAACACGATGAGAACAGACAGAACGTTTACCATGCTTAAGCCAGACTCCGTAGAAAAAGGAAATGTTGGCGTAATTATAGAAAAAATAACCGCTGCTGGTTTTAGAGTCGTTGCTATGAAGCTTACTCAGATGACCAATGCCGATGCTGAGGCTTTTTACGCAATTCACAACGAACGTCCATTCTTTGGTGAGTTAGTTGAGTATATGACTCGTGGCCCAATTGTTTCGGCTATCTTAGAAAAAGAGAATGCCGTTGCCGATTTTAGAACCCTAGTCGGAGCGACTAATCCAGAAGAAGCTGCAGAAGGGACTATCCGTAAGTTATATGCTGAGTACGGTAGTGATAGCGATGAGAATGCAGCTATCGAAGGTGCATTCCATTTTTCAGGAAGAGAGATGTTTTAAACACATCTAGACCAAATAAAAAAACCCGCATTTAGCGGGTTTTTTTATTTTAAATTAATTTTTTTAATTAGTGGTTTTCCCAATTCTTCGTTGAGCATATCGATTATTTTTTGCTTGCCATAACTCAATTCTTCCCTGAGTACAGAAGAGCTTAACGTTACATACAATGTGTTGCGCTCTAGGTAAATTTGAGTAGTATATTTTGCAATCGCTACGCCCATCATTTGGTTCCAAGCATTGCGCACAGCAACCTTATCCAGACCTTTTTCAAGTTTTCCGGATTGAATAAAATTCTTTAGAATCGAACCTATAGGTTGCTCATCTCGTTGCCGTTTACTCATTAATTGTCTATGTTTATTTGGCGATTAAACCGCTTGTATTTATATAAAACACCTTCTTTGTTCTGAACCACCAACAAGCTATCTTTTGCAGTAATAACAGTCTCTTGCCAGCTGTCAAATGGCGTTTTGTAGTACAATACCAAACCGTCGTTTGTATACATAAAAGTAAAGCTTTCTTGCGACTTGGTCGAATAATATGTGCCTCGTAAGTTGGGCGCTAATTTTTTTCTAATTCCGATACTGTCACTAATCGAAATAAAGTCTATCGTAGTATTAACTGTAAACTCTTTTTTACTTCCATCAGAAAATTCTACTTGTGAAATTTCCCAATAACCAGCGAGGTTTTTTAACTGCTGCTCCCCATTTGGGTTAGAACAAGCAAAAAGCAAAGTGACTAATAACAAGATCGAATACCTCATAACGAAAACATTTTATACGATTGATGTACTCTCGAAATAACCTCTTCTGTTCTTTCTGGATGGGTGTCGCTTAAAAATATTTGACCAAAATCTTCTTGTTCTACCAAAGATAAAAGCTGCTCTACCCGTTGTTCGTCCAGCTTGTCAAAAATATCATCTAACAACAAAATCGGATCTTCTGAGGCTTGTTTTTTTACAAAGTCGAATTGTGCCAACTTTAAGGCAATCAAAAATGATTTTTGCTGCCCTTGCGAGCCAAACTTCTTAATTGGGTGCCCATCGATGGTTAGTTGAAGATCGTCTTTATGAATCCCCTGTGAGGTGTATTGCAAGATGCGATCCTTTTGAATATTGTTTTTAAATAGTCTTTCAAGATCTGAGTTTTCTAACTGACTACTATAGACAACAGCGACCTCTTCGTTATCGCTGCTAATAGTTTTATAACGCTTTTCGAAAATAGGAGCAAAAGTCGTGATAAACTCTTTTCGTTTTTCGTGAATTTGAGTGCCTAAACTGGTGAGTTGTACATTGTAAACCTCAATAGTATCAGGATTAAACGTACTGTTTAGAGCAAAGTATTTTAAAAGAGAATTGCGCTGGCTAAGCGTACGATTATAGTCGATTAGGTTTTTAAGATAGAGAGAATCGCTTTGTGAAATAACACCATCAATAAATTTTCGACGTTTCTCACTGCCCTCAATAATAAGGTCTCTATCTGCCGGCGAAATTATTACCAACGGAATAAAACCAATGTGATCTGCCAAGCGATCGTACCCTTTTGCATTGCGTTTAATGAGCTTCTTTTGCCCTTTTTTTACACTGACTAAAATCTTCTCTTGCTTCTCGTTTTTTAGATATTTACCATCCAGTACAAAGAAGTCTTTGCCGTGTTGAATATTCTGACTTGTAACCGGATTAAAATAGCTTTTGCCGAACGACAAATGATAAATTGCATCCAGAACATTGGTCTTACCAACCCCATTATTGCCTACAAAGCAATTTATTTTTGAATCGAATTCGAATTGAATTCCTTCAAAGTTTTTGTAATTAACTAGAGATAAAGATGTTAGAATCATTGGGTGTTACAAAAGCCTTTTGGGCTTGGATTGCTAAAAAACGCCGCAAACGCAGACTATAAGCGACTGCAAATTATCTAAAAATAACGAATAAATTCTCTTTAAAATTCTAATAAAAATTTTATTTTTGCCCCTCAATTAAACAAGACTATGGCAACGTACAAGAAAAGAGGGCAGAAGCCAAAAACCAAAGCAGAAAAACAAGCACAGATAGAAGACAATTCTACAACTGCCGAGGTTTTTAATACTTTGGACGAGAGCGCTTCCCGAACAGAGCAATGGGTTGCTAAAAATCAAAACATAATTTTAGGAGTAATTGGAGCTATTGCAATTGTGGTATTAGGCTTTTTAGGTTATCAAGAATATATCCAAAAGCCAAATGAGCAAAAAGCGCTGAACGAAATGGTGCAGGCCCAGACTTATTGGGAACAGGCGTTTACTGCTGCAGATGCAGATTCACTTTATTCACTTTCGTTAAATGGTGGTGGAGGCCAATATGGATTTCTTGAAATTATAGAAAAATACGGCGCTACGGATGCTGGAAACCAAGCACAATATTATGCTGGGGTAGCTTACCTTAACATGGGGGATTATCAAAATGCAATAGACCACCTAGATAAGTTTAACAGCGACGACCCAATTGTTGCACCAAGAGCATCTGCTGCTATTGGTGATGCTTTTAACTCTCTTGGACAAAAAGAACAGGCACTGGAGTATTATTCAAAAGCCGCTAAGATGGCCGATAATGAATTTTCTACTCCTCAGAATTTACTTAAAGCTGCCCGTATGGCGTTAGACTTAGGTAAAGCAAGTGAGGCATTGGGATATTTACAACAAATAAAAGATTCATATAGCAATTCTGCAGAGGCTAATCAGGCCGAGTTTTACATTGGAATGGCAGAGGCAATGCAATAAAAATGGCTACGGCAAATAAAAATCTTTCGTCTTACGACAAAAACAAAATCCCAAACGCAAAGAATATGCGCTTTGGGATTGTTGTTTCTGAATGGAATCATTCTATTACAGGAAACTTATTTCAAGGAGCTTTTGACGCTTTAAAAGATTGCGGTGCTATTAACGACAATATTGTTAGATGGGATGTCCCTGGTAGTTTCGAACTTATTTATGGTTGTAAACGCATGGCGGAATCTTACGATATGCTTGACGCTATAATCGCTGTGGGATCTGTAATTGAGGGCGAAACCAAACACTTCGATTTTGTATGCGAGGCTGTATCCCAAGGCATTAA
Organism: Flavobacteriales bacterium; assembly: GCA_003229235.1. Taxonomy (GTDB): domain Bacteria; phylum Bacteroidota; class Bacteroidia; order Flavobacteriales; family Flavobacteriaceae; genus Gilvibacter. The sequence continues at coordinate 4,704 of QIIH01000368.1, forward strand.
AGACTTAAATGTCTTAGGGAAAATCCCTGTGATCTTTTGTGTGCTTACAGATCACAATATTGAGCAGTCTATTGCTCGTAGTGGTGGAACGCTTGGCAATAAGGGTACAGAGGCTGCCATTGCGGCAATACAAATGGCCCAGTTACGGTTAGATTCTACCTTTTAACTGGATGGCATTGTTTTTGTTTTGTTAAAGGAAGAAATAACTTCCTAAACTCTGGTATTTTGAGTAAATTTAACAACTGTTCTAAAGTTAATTTTCGGTAACAGATATAACGTTTTCTATAAACGTAGCTACCAAATCACTAAGACAGCAAATCGATCGAAGGTATGAATTTCAATCTTTTAAAATACACCAAACAAAACAGACGTTATAACTATACGCCTCGTTATTATAAAGGCAAAGAAGGTGGTAATATATACGATTTTGGTAATAAGATTGAAAAATCCAGAGATAACTATAATACTGTAGATTTTGGCAACCACTGGCGAGATGCACGCAATAGTAGCAGAACTCGTTCTAATCGCGGATTCAACAGAACGATTATATACATCGTCGCAATTTTGGTGTTCTTGTTTTTATGGCTGATCGATTTTGATTTATCCATTTTTAACAAGCCCCGTTAATGGCAGATGTTATTCAACTTTTACCAGATCATGTAGCAAACCAAATTGCTGCGGGCGAAGTAGTACAACGCCCTGCTTCTGTGGTTAAAGAATTGCTTGAAAATGCTGTAGATGCTGGTGCCACTCAAGTTAAATTGGTAGTTGGCGATGCAGGAAAACGTCTTATTCAAGTAATAGACGATGGGGTAGGGATGTCTAACAACGATGCTAAAGCCAGTTTTGAAAGGCATGCAACTTCTAAAATTACGTCGGCTCAAGATTTATTTACATTAAGCACTAAAGGTTTTCGTGGAGAGGCCTTGGCAAGTATTGCTGCGATCGCTAAGGTCGAGCTAAAAACTAGGCAAAAAGACACAGAGCTAGGGACGCATATTAAGATTGAGGGCAGTAAATTGCTTTCGCAAGAATCTTGTGTGACTAGTGTTGGGACCATAGTTAGTGTGAAAAATCTATTTTACAATATTCCCGCTAGGCGGAATTTTTTAAAGAGTACTACTGTAGAATTAAGACATATAATAGACCAAT
>QIIH01000358.1 GCA_003229235.1 Flavobacteriales bacterium
CAAAAGTTGCTGTGATTATTAAAGATTCAGACTTGGGTGGGTTTAATTCTAACCGTTTTGATATTCCGCTTTTAGCGGAAGAACTACTTAGAGCTGGTATCGATGTCGATTTAAAGAAATCGTTGTCTGTAGATGTACAAACGATCTTTCATAAAAAAGAAAAGCGCACGCTAGAGGCGGCCTATAAATTTTATTGCGATAAGTCGTTAGAAAATGCACATTCGGCCGAAGCCGATACAAATGCCACTTACGAAGTGCTATTGTCGCAATTAGATAAATATACCGACCTGGAGACCGATGTGCCGAGTTTAGCTCAGTTTAGCTCTCATAAATCCTTTGCCGATTTTGCAGGGTTTATTGGTTTTGACAAAAATCAAGAAGAGATTTTTATGTTTGGGATAAAGAGCCTGGCTATTTTGGTTGGTTACTCAACGCCGATTTTCCTTTGTATACAAAAAAGGTGTTAACGCGTATTAAACTGAGTCGATTTAATAATAAATTAGGTTAATTAGTATCGATGAAAATTATTTGCATAGGACGTAATTATACAGCTCATATAGAAGAACTGGCCAACGAACGCCCAGAGCATCCTGTAGTGTTTTTAAAGCCCGATACGTCTATTCTAATTAAAAAACAACCCTTTTTTATTCCTGATTTTTCTTCTGATGTGCATCATGAAGTAGAAGTTTTGATTAAAATTGACCGAATTGGCAAGCATATCGATAAAAAGTTTGCGCATAAGTATTATAGCGAAATTGGATTGGGAATCGATTTTACGGCACGCGACTTGCAATCGCAATTAAAAGCAAAAGGATTGCCATGGGAAAAGGCCAAAGCCTTTGATGGGGCAGCAGTTGTGGGTAATTTTTATTCCAAAACTAAATTTCCTGATGTGAATGATATTGACTTCTTCCTACAAAAAAATAAGCAAAAAGTTCAAGTTGGAAATACATCCTTTATGTTGTGGAAGATTGACGAATTAATAGAATATGTCTCTAAATATTTTACTTTAAAGATTGGAGACATTATATTTACTGGCACTCCCGCAGGTGTGGGAGCCGTACAACCTAACGACAGATTGCTTGGTTTTTTGGGAAAAGAACAAGCTTTCGATATTAAAGTAAAATAAATGAACAAACATTATTCCTACGAAAGTTTAAAGACTGTCTCAGGTGACGATCTAGATTTTATGGTTGTTGTAGCTCAGGCGTTTCTAGACGAAATTCCCCCAGATTTAAAGGCTTTGCAACAGGCCATTTCCTTAGAAAATAAAGAGCTTACTTATCAGTTTGCACATAAAATGAAACCGAACATGGAAATGTTTGGTATAAAGGTAATACCAGAAATTAAGGGGATTGAAGATTGGACTAGCACTACAAAAGATAAGGCTATTATTGCCGATAAACTGGAGCATTTGGTCAATGTGTTGCATTTGGTCTTCGTGCAACTCAAAAAAGATTTTAAATTATAATGCAAGCAGAAATTGTTACTATTGGCGATGAGATTCTTATAGGGCAAATTGTCGATACCAATTCGGCTTACATTGCTACCGCCCTTAATAATATTGGCATAGATGTATACCAGATTACTTCTGTTCAAGACGAGCGTCAACATATTCTAGAGAGTTTACATCAAGCCTCAGGTAGGTCACAAATTGTTATACTTACGGGAGGATTAGGGCCTACTAAAGACGATATCACTAAGCAAACATTTTGCGATTATTTTGAAGATACTCTTATAGAGAATCAGGCTGTTGTAGACAAGATTCACGATTTATTCGAAACTCATGTGAAACGCAAACCTTTGCCTGCTAATTTAACACAAGCTCTAGTGCCAACTAAGGCGACGGTTTTAGACAATAGCTTCGGAACGGCTCCTGGTATGTGGATGGAGCGAGATGGTACTGTTTTTATTTCTTTGCCCGGTGTGCCCTACGAGATGAAGGCCTTAATGGAGGAGCAGGTGCTACCAAGGCTTCAAAAAAAATATAAACGCCCGTTTATTTATCACAGGACACTACTCACTTACGGGGCCGGTGAAAGCCAAATTGCCCATCGCATTGAAGCCTGGGAAGAAGCCTTGCCTAGCTATATTAAATTGGCATATTTACCAAGTTTAGGGCGTGTGCGTTTGAGGCTTTCTGCAAAAGGTGATAATAAACAGCAGGTTATTGATACAGTAGAGGCGCAGATTAACAATCTTTTGCCAATGCTAGAGGATATTTTTGTTGGCTTTGAAGAAGAAGGTTCTCTTGCACAAACAATCGGAGGAATTCTTACAGATCGTGGGCAAAGTTTGAGCTTGGCAGAAAGCTGTACGGGAGGGAGAATCGCACTAACCTTTGTGTCTAATGCTGGTTCTTCTTTGTTTTTTAAAGGAGGAGTGACCCCATATGCTACACACATGAAGGTATCACTGTTAGGAGTGTCAAAAGAGATAATCGAGACGCATTCTGTGGTAAGCGAGGCAGTGGCAGAACAAATGGCGTTAAAAGTGAAGAAACTTTTTAATACAGACTACGCTATTAGCACTACAGGAAATGCAGGGCCTTCTTTGGGTGATAGTGATGCTGAGGTTGGTATTGTATATATCGGAATCGCTTCGCCAGCGGGGGTTTTGGTTGAAAGACATCAGTTTGGGAAAAATCGTGAAAAAGTAATTCAGCGAACCGCTAACAAGGCCTTGGAATTACTGCGAAAAGAAATTTTAAAAAACTAAAGAATCCCTTTGCGCAGGATATAATAATTCTCTAAATTTGCAGCCTGTTTAAAAATAACTATTAAAGTATTGCACAATGTCAAGAGTTTGTGAGCTTACGGGAAAGAAAGCAATGGTGGGAAACAATGTTTCTCATGCAATGAATAGAACAAAACGCAGGTTTGATATAAATCTTCTTAAAAAGCGTTTTTATATTCCAGAAGAAGACCAGTGGATCACGTTAAAGATTTCTGCTTCGGCACTTAAGGATATCAATAGATTAGGAATTTCTGCAGTGCTTAAAAAAGCGCGTGCAAAAGGTTTCTTGAATAAATAATTTACTACCTAAGTTTTAGACAATGGCTAAAAGAGGAAATAGAGTACAGGTAATTTTAGAATGTACAGAGCACAAGGAGTCTGGGAAACCAGGAACTTCTCGTTATATTACTACCAAGAATAAAAAGAACACGCCTGACAGAATTGAGTTGAAAAAATTCAACCCAATCTTAAAGCGTATGACTGTTCACAAAGAAATTAAGTAATAAAGCAGTTAGTATTCTAACAGCTTAAAACAGTAAAACCATGGCAAAGAAATCGATAGCATCCTTACAAACAGGATCAAAGCGTTTAACCAAAGCGGTAAAAATGGTAAAGTCACCTAAAACAGGAGCTTATACCTTTGTTGAATCAATTATGGCTCCAGGCGCCGTTAACGATTGGTTAAATAAATAATTAGTATCTCAACGATACCAAAAAGCCGTCTTTAATTATAAAGACGGCTTTTTGTTTTTTGTATCTTTGGGTTAGATCATAATTGCGCTTCTTAAACTAGAACATGAGTCTTTTTAAAAAGATATTTACAAAAGAAAAAAAGGAATCCCTAGACAAAGGCCTTGAAAAGTCTAAGGCTAGCTTTTTGGATAAATTAAGCAAAGCTGTTGCCGGGAAGTCTAAAGTAGACGACGAAGTATTAGATGAGCTCGAAGAAGTTTTAGTGCGATCTGATGTTGGCGTTAACACTACGCTTAAAATAATAAAACGTATTGAGGCTCGTGTGGCCAAAGATAAATACGTTGGAACAGACGAACTCAATAAAATATTAAGAGAAGAAATCGCTGGTTTGTTGTCAGAGATTGACGATGTTGCTCAAAGTTCAGAAGAAGTTGCAACAGAAAAACCATATGTAATTATGGTGGTTGGGGTGAACGGAGTAGGTAAAACCACGACAATTGGCAAAATGGCCTATCAGTTTAAAAGCGAAGGCAATTCGGTAGTATTAGGCGCAGCCGATACTTTTAGAGCTGCCGCTATAGACCAATTAGGCGTTTGGGCAGAACGTGTTAATGTACCAATGGTTAGACAAAGTATGGGCAGTGATCCTGCTTCTGTTGCTTTTGATACTGTAGAACACGGCCTCTCAACAGAAGCAGATGTTGTTATTATCGATACAGCTGGACGTTTGCACAATAAAGTAAATTTGATGAACGAGCTTACCAAAATTAAGCGCGTAATGCAAAAAGTAATTCCTGGAGCGCCACATGAAGTACTATTAGTACTCGATGGATCTACAGGGCAAAATGCTTTCGAACAAGCCAAGCAGTTTACCGCAGCTACAGAGGTTACGGCCTTGGCGGTAACTAAACTCGACGGTACTGCAAAAGGCGGTGTTGTAATCGGGATCAGTGATCAACTACAAGTTCCTGTAAAGTATATAGGTGTTGGAGAAGGTATAGACGATCTCCAAATCTTTGACAAAGAACAATTTGTTGATTCTTTTTTTAAATAGCCGTTGCTCGATAATATATAGTCAATAATAAATAGTCAATTGTAAGTAAATGCGTACCAAGACACTTAAGAAAAATAAAATAAACGTGGTCACTCTAGGCTGTTCTAAAAACGTTTATGATTCCGAAGTCCTTATGGGACAATTGCGTGCTAACAATAAAGACGTGGTTCATGAGCAGGAAGGTAATATTGTGGTTAT
>QIIH01000019.1 GCA_003229235.1 Flavobacteriales bacterium
CTAAAAAACGCAATAATTTCAAATAATCATTCTTTGTATTTTAAACTGCCCCGAAGTCGATAATCAATACCTTTTAAACCGTCGAAGAAGCATCACCAATGAGAGCTATTCGGTTCGTTTTATATGAATTTCGAAACTGATAGTCTGTCTATATTACACCACGTCTTTTTAATTCCCAAAAACATTTTTCTGTAGCATCAATATCTGCAAAAGCATCATGCGCTCCTTCAAAATCATTGCCAAAAAGGTGAATATGTAATTCTGACAGAGTAGGCCATTTATAGCCATAATTTCCTGGAATCTGGCAATAATTGGTCGAAGACTTCATTGTGCAAATTTTGGGGGTTCTTTGAAAATCACTTTCTACATCTTTACGTAATAACTCTGCACCTAATATCATTTTATCAAAATCAATATTATGTGCAACAATATATTCTGATTGCCCTATAAGGCTATTAAAATTGCGTAATATGTTCTCTAAATCTACCCCTTCGGCTATTGCTCTTTCAGTTGTGATCCCATGAACTCTTGAAGCTTCAGATGGGATAATAAAATTTTCAGGTTTTATTATGAAACTTCCAGTATCGATACGATTTCCATTATCAGATAAAATCCAACCAATCTGTATCATTCTAGGCCAGTTATTTAAATCGGTAACTGGAGCTTTCCAATTCCTTGGAAGTCCTGTTGTTTCTGTGTCAAAAAATAAGTGCATACGTTTATAATTTATTTCTTCTTCAATTTTTATTCAATATTATAAATATACCAAACACCCCCTTTTATAAAAAGCGGCATCAAGTATTAATTAAAAAGTAAATGTGATCTGCACCACAGGGGAGGTAATAAAGGTAGTTTTTTTTCTTATTAATGTAAATGGTATTTGCTAATTTGATAAAACCGCCCCTTCTGCGAAGCGTGGGTAACCGAACAGGACCGAGTGATTCTAAAATGTCCTGTGGACATTTTACACGAGGGGCCAGCTGGCGCTTGGAGTTCGATGGTCTTGTATTTAATGACATGTGGATTGCAAGACTCCAATAATAGTTTCTACATCCGTTGCTTGTATTTCGCTCAAATGTCTACCAGACATTTGATTTAACAACATCGCTCAATAATGTGAGGGGTTTTGCGCGACTTTTTAAATTCATTTATAAGAAGTGCAAAAACACACTAAGAAGGGGCTAGACTTTTTTGGCCCTTTTTGCGGCAATGGGAAAAAGGGCATAAAGAAAGAACTCATGTTCAACGTTACAACGGTTCTCTATTATAGAAGATGAATACTAATTAGCGTAATGACCTCACTAGTGTCCTTGCTAGTGGTAGTCATGGAACGGGAATTATCTTCGCTTCGCTACGTTCACCTCGATAAGCGTGACCGCCTTGGGAGGTTCTCGCCGAGTCAAAGTCAAAATAAAAACCCCGCTGCGATGCAGCTTGTTTTTTGTTTTAATCGCAGTCGCAAGCGAGCTTGAAATGGTTGCGGGAATTATCTTCGTTTCACTTCGTTCACCTCGATGAGCGTGACCGCCTTGGGAGGTTCCCGCCATCTTGCCCGATACTTTTCGTAAGGAATAGTATTGGGATCATGGTGACATCACGGGACGTATCTCCCTACGGTCGATGAGTCCCGCCAAGTCAAAGTCAAGATAAAAACCCCGCTGCGATGCAGCTTGTTTTTTGTTTTTTCAAAAATGCCAGAGCGAGCTCCGCATTTTTTTAAAACAAAAAACCCCGACATAAATGTCGGGGTTTTTACCTATTTGTACAGAAGGCGGGACTTGAACCCGCACGGGCATTACTGCCCATTGGATTTTAAGTCCAACGTGTCTACCAATTCCACCACTTCTGCAACTTTCGACAAAAATAGTCTTTTACTAAGACTATTTAGAGCGAAAAACGGGATTCGAACCCGCGACCTCCACCTTGGCAAGGTGGCGCTCTACCAACTGAGCTATTTTCGCATTTTTAAAAGAACGTACACTCTTTATTAGAGCGGGAGCAAATTTAAAACTTTTATATCAAACGCAAAGTTTTTTATGCAAAATATTCACTTAAATAAACGCTTACTTTTTTTGGGGCTGGGAGCGGCCTTTGCTCATTAAACGCTTAATCTCATTAAGCTTCATTAAAGCCTCAACGGGAGTGAGGGTGTTGATGTCAAGTTCTAGAATTTCTTCCTTTATCTCTTCTAATAAAGGATCGTCTAAACGAATAAAACTCAGCTGTAATTCTTCTTGCGGCAAAGCCTTGATCTTATCATTCAATTGATTAGACGAATGGCTCTGCTCTAAACGCTTTAGCATCTTTTTTGCTCTGGACAATACTGTTTTAGGCATCCCTGCCATTTTTGCTACGTGTATACCAAAGCTGTGATGTGAGCCTCCAGGTACCAATTTTCTTAAAAACAGTACGTCGTTGGCGGTCTCTTTTACAGAAACGTTATAATTTTTAATGCGATCAAAACGTTCGGTCATTTCGTTGAGTTCGTGATAGTGGGTGGCGAATAAAGTCTTTGGGCGTGCTGGATGTTCGTGCAAATATTCGCTAATCGCCCATGCAATCGAGATTCCGTCGTAGGTAGAGGTTCCTCGGCCAATTTCGTCTAATAGCACCAAACTGCGATCTGTAATATTGTTTAGAATACTAGCGGCTTCGTTCATTTCGACCATAAAGGTAGATTCGCCTAACGAAATATTATCGCTGGCCCCTACTCTGGTAAAAATCTTATCTACAATACCCAGTCTTGCCGAGCTTGCGGGTACAAAACTCCCCATCTGTGCCATTAAACTTATAAGAGCGGTTTGTCTTAATATGGCAGATTTACCACTCATGTTAGGCCCAGTAATCATGATGAGTTGTTGGTCTTCTCTATCTAAAAACAAATCGTTTGCTACAAATGGCATATCTGCTGGTAGCTGTTGTTCGATTACAGGATGCCGCCCGTCTTTTATGTCTACATCAAAGCTAAGATCCATCGTAGGCCTCGTATAATTTGCCTCTGCAGCCTTTATAGTAAAGCTAGACAAACAATCTAGTGTTGCAATTAATCTGGCATTGGTTTGTACTGGGGCAATAAACTGCTTTATGTCTTCAACCAGCGTGTAATACAGCGAATACTCTAAGGAAGCAATTTTATCTTCGGCTCCAAAAATTTTAGCCTCATATTCTTTGAGTTCTTCGGTGATATAACGTTCGGCATTTACTAAAGTCTGCTTTCTTATCCAGCCTTCTGGCACTTTATCTTTATGCAAATTGCGCACCTCCAAATAATAGCCAAACACATTATTAGAAGCAATTTTAAGCGACGGAATATTGGTAGCTTCTGTCTCTCTTACCAACATAGCATCTAAATAAGACTTGCCGCCATTGGCAATTTCGCGCAGCTCGTCCAGTTCTTGATCGAAGCCGGTATTTATTACCATCCCTTTAGATAAATTGACAGGAGCCTCCTCTATAAGTGCGGTTTCTATTTTGTCTTGAAGTGATGTACAGTCTTTTAATTGCTTGCCTATATTTTGCAGAGCAATGTTTTTGCTCGCCATGGCTGCTTCTTTTAGCGGGGCAATAGCTGCAATCGAGTTTTTGAGATGTACCAGTTCGCGCGGACTCGCTTTGGCCGTTGCAACCTTAGAAATTAGCCGTTCTAAATCGCCTATACTCTTAAACTGAACCGCAAAAAGCTGTTGCATATCAGGCGTAGACATAAGATGCGTAACAACTTCGTGCCTAGACTCGATGGCTTCTTTATCTAATAACGGCAGCGCCATCCAACGCTTAAGGAGCCTGCCTCCCATTGCCGTCTTGGTCTTGTCTAACACCTCTAACAGGCTTACCGCTTCTGGAGAATTTTTATGATACAGCTCCAAATTTCTGATGGTAAACTGATCCATCCAAAGGGCATCTTCTTTAACGATGCGAGAAATTTTTGTGATGTGCTCGAGTTTATCGTGTCTGGTTTCTCCTAAATAATGCAATACTACCCCAGCAGCAACCAAGGCCGATGCAAGTTTATCTACCCCAAAACCTTTTAAGGTAGCTGTCCCAAAATGTTCTTTTAATTTTTCGTTGGCGACTGTAGGATCAAAAACCCAGTCTTCTTGATAAAATACATGATAGGCTTTGCTAAAAAGTGGTTCAAAAGTACTGCGCTTCTGGCGCGAAAAAAGCACCTCAGATGGGTTGAAGTTCTGTAAGAGCTTTTGCACATATTCCAGATTTCCTTGGGCCAATAAAAATTCGCCTGTAGAGACATCTAAAAAAGAGATACCATAGTTAGTTTTATCACAGTAAATGGCTGCAAGAAAGTTATTCTGTTTAACCTCTAAAATATCATCATTGAGCGCTACTCCGGGAGTTACAAGCTCTGTAACACCTCTTTTTACAATGGTTTTGGTTTGTTTAGGGT
>QIIH01000233.1 GCA_003229235.1 Flavobacteriales bacterium
TTTTAGTAATGCTCCCAGAGGCCGAATCTCCCTCTGTAATAAATAGTGTAGACTCTAACCGCCTATCTTTCTTTAAATCGCCTAAATGTACGCGACAATCTCTGAGTTTTTTATTGTGTAAATTAGACTTTTTAGCGCGTTCTTTTGCTAGTTTTCGTATCCCAGAAAGCTCTTTGCGCTCCCGCTCTGCCTGCAATATTTTACGCTGAAGCATCTCTGCTACATTTGCGTTTTTATGTAAAAAGTTATCGAGTTGCGTTTTGATAAAGTCGTTTATAAAAGTACGCACCGTAGACAGCCCATCGCCCATTTCTGTAGACCCCAATTTAGTTTTAGTCTGAGATTCAAAGATTGGCTCCATCACTTTAATTGCAATAGCACTCACTATAGACTTTCTAATATCACTGGCTTCATAATTTTTACCATAAAATTCGCGAATAGTCTTTACAATAGCTTCTCTAAATGCTGCCTGATGCGTCCCGCCTTGGGTGGTGTTTTGACCATTTACAAAAGAATGAAACTCCTCGCTATACTGGGTTTTACTATGGGTTATGGCGATCTCAATGTCCGATCCCTTTAAATGAATAATAGGATACAGCATATCTGTTTCGGCCATATTATCTTGAAGTAAATCTTTTAAACCATTTTCAGAAAAAAACTTTTCGCCGTTAAAATCGATGGTGAGCCCAGGATTTAAATACACATAGTTCTTGAGCATTTTTGCAACATACTCAGAGCGGTATTTGTAGTTCTTAAATATCGCCTCATCTGGAACAAAACTCACCTTGGTTCCTTTTCTGCCAGCAGACTCTTCGATTGGAGCATCAACTACTAGATTGCCACTCTCAAAATGAGCGTACTTAAGTTTGTTATCTCGAATAGAATCAACCCTAAAAGAAGACGACAAAGCGTTTACTGCTTTTGTTCCCACTCCGTTGAGCCCTACAGACTTTTTAAATGCCCGAGAATCGTATTTCCCACCGGTATTCATTTTAGAAACTACATCTACAACTTTCCCTAACGGAATGCCTCGACCGTAATCCCGCACAGAAACATCCTTGTCTTTAATTCTGATTTTTATGGTCTTACCAGCGCCCATAACAAATTCGTCGATACAGTTATCGATTACCTCTTTTAGAAGAATATAAATACCATCGTCGGGAGACGAACCATCACCTAACTTCCCGATGTACATTCCGGGACGCATTCTGATGTGTTCCTTCCAATCGAGGGAACGAATATTATCTTCTGTATATTGAGTTTCTTTGGCCATAAATAAGTAGACGACTAGACCCGCTAATATAGGATTTCGGGCAAAAAATTAAAACGCCTTTTAGCTAAAGTAATTAACAATACAATTGTCCAAATTGTTAGTAAAACGGGTGTTTTACAGAAATTTTGTGATTTTCGTTACGTTTTAACACGCTTTATACATTAAAACTTTGTTATAAGGGTTTAAACTCCAATAAAATAAGATGTTTTCCAGATTAAATCAAAGCACAGCTATGATGCGGGAAGAAAGCGTAGCGTAGCTAATTATTTTGCAGATGTTTTAAGCAGTAGTAGATTTTCTGATGTAAAAAGCGAGTTTATTTAACATTTACAACTAATTATAATAAAACTACACATTTATGGGCGGCGGCGGAAGTATGGGACAGGCAAATGCGTCTCTAAAAAATAACAGAAATTTGCTAAAGAAACGCAAGACTATCTTTCGCAGAAACCGCAGTGTAAGTTCATTAACAGACGACAAACTATTACGAGATAAATCGAAGGATAGCTTGATAACTTTAAGTGCTTCTGAACGCAAAGCAATTGGGCGAAAGATTCGCGTAAAACGCCGAATAGAAACTGTTGTCATAGTATTCACCATTGGCAGATTATTGTGGTGGATATTCGTCTGACACCTAGCTCTACCCCTGCAGCAAACTACACAAAAAGTTGCCTCGGTAGAGGTAATTGACTCCTTAGCGGCTCTTGAAAAAATTCAAAAATCCCTCAGTGAAACCTATTTGGTTTTTGCCCAACAGTTTATTGATAATGGTCAGTTTAAAACGGCTATAAAGATGTGCAATAAGGCATTAGTTCATAATCCCGATAATATTCAGGCGAAAGAAATGATTGTTATTGCTAAGAAAAAAGTGAAGACGCGATCAATTAAATGAGCCTAATGTATCTTGCCTTAATCTTTGACAGATGTCGTGTTGGGGTTTTTATATAACCTAACAAATACACCATTCTGGTGAAAATCAAAAACAGTATCCCAAGTGGTTAAAATGTCTATTTGCTCATCGGTGCTAGAATTTTCCAAATTAGAAAACAACACAAACTCGTTTAGATTAAGGTCAACCGCGGTAAAACTCACCATGTTTTTACCATTTATATCTAAGTAGGACATATGCCTATTATTTAGCGGTAAATTAGTGCCAATCACATCTCTTGATATATTATGCTCTTTTATAAAACCTAATGCTTTTTGCTCTGGGCTGTAGTAATTTAGATAGGCTAAAGAACTGTCCCATCCTTGAGCAATCTTGGTTGGATAAACCCAAAAATGTCCTGTTATTAAACCAAAAAAAACTGCAACAACAATACTTGCTTTTACAATTTTTCTTTTAACAGTCGTTGCTACTACATGAACAAAAAGAAAGCCACTCAAAATATATAAAAGCACCAAATAGCGCACTGCCATTGGATTGGTAGACAACGCTATGCCTAGAAAAAAAACGAGCCCGAAACTCAACAAACAAACTAAAATAATTTGACTCTTTGCGTCTCTAAAAAGCTGTTTTAGATATTTATTTTTTAAAATCAATACTATAATTATGAGCCACAAAAAGACACGGCCAAAATCGAGCAATGCTTTAAAATAGGCAGCCGAGTTTTTAGCAATTCCACCAATATTTGACAACTCTCGATGCCCCGAATACTTATCATTTTTACTAATTAGCGCCCACCCAACTTCGTTGTATTGATAAACAAAAAACAATCCAATAACCACAGCTCCCACAATATAACTCCCAAACATTTTTGAATTGCGAGTTAACTGCTTGCACCTAATTAAAATAATATGAATAGCAAGCAACGCGATAAAGCAATAAATCCCCCTAAGATTGGCAAACAACATGCCGCATAATGCCAGTGCATACAGGTACTTTAAATTTGATAAAAGTGCGTTGAGCCCTATTAAACAAAAGAACAACAACAGCACATCGTTGTTTAAACTTAAGCTAAGTGTTATTAATGTTGGATCCAGAAATACTAAAAATACCCAATAAATAGATGCTTTTGGGGCAATAAGTTTTCTGGCTAACAGAATTATTTGATACGCTACACCAATGTTGATTAACAATAGTAACAAACGCGATACCCACAAGGTTTGACCAAATAGCTTCCAGCTAACGGCGAGCGAAGCAATCCATAAAGGAGGATGTCCAGAATTGAGTTCTGTCGGAACAACTAATGACGTAAAGTTATTTTGATACAACCAATTGGCCCGACCCGCCTTGCTCACTGCATCCCAAAAGAATGGATGATTATAGCTTAATAAAAAAGAAACAACAAGAACTCCAACAACGATAAAAAAAGCAATACGTTGTTGTTTTGTCATTGAAGTCATCTGGACTTTTTGTTAAATTTAAACATTAAAAAGAAACAAAATAACATCGCCATCTTGCACGATATACCCCTTGCCTTCTACGTTTAGTTTACCTGCTTCTTTTACCTTTTCTTTTGAACCAAATGCAACGTAGTCTTCGTATTGTATTACTTCTGCACGAATAAAGCCTTTCTCGAAGTCGCTGTGAATAACCCCAGCCGCTTGTGGGGCGCTAGCTCCAACTGGTATAGTCCAAGCTCTTACTTCTTTTTCGCCAGCAGTAAAGTACGTTTGCAAGCTCAATAAATTATATGCTGCGCGAATCAATTTAGAAGATCCTGGTTCTTCAAGGCCTAAATCGTCTAAGAACATCTGGCGCTCTTCGTAATCGTCTAATTCGTTAATATCTGCTTCTGTCCCTACCGCCAATACAATAACTTCTGCATTCTCGTTCGCAACATTGGCTTTCACCAAGTCAACGTAAGCATTTCCGCTAACGGCGCTAGCATCATCTACATTACATACATACATTACTGGTTTGTCTGTAATTAATTGTAAAGGAGCTACAAACTCTTCTCGGTCTGAATCTGAAAGATCGATGGCGCGAACAGAAATTCCTGCATCGAGGCCAGCTTTAAGTTTTTCTAATACAGCAGCTTCTTTAACAGCTTCTTTGTTTCCTATTTTGGCAGCTCTTTTTACCTTTTCGATGCGCTTTTCTACGCCTTCTAGGTCTTTTAGCTGCAACTCCATATCGATGGTTTCTTTATCACGTATAGGGTCTATACTTCCATCTACATGGA
>QIIH01000374.1 GCA_003229235.1 Flavobacteriales bacterium
CAAATCGTTTGCTCGTTATAGACGAAGATGTTCCTGGAGGAGCTTCTTCTTATATTATGACCGAAATTCTCGAAAACCAAGACGGTTGGAAGCATTTAGACAGTAAACCACAAACCTTAACCGCAAGAGCGCATCGACCAGCTTACGGGACTGATGGCGATTATTTTTCTAAGCCTTCGGCTGAAGATATCTTTGAAAAGGTATATTCAATTTTTAATGAAACCAATCCAGCAGATTTTCCCGCTTTGCGTTAATTTTTAAATTTTTTTTAATTCAAAATAAATTCAATCTTTACCTAGCAAACAAAAACACAATGGTTTTTACTTTTTTAACCAATAATAATTTGAATAACAACAGAAATCCATAGTAAAAACTTGTCGCTATATACTACCCGTCAGGTTTTTAATCTAGACGGGTTTTTTTATCTCTTAAATCAGCAAATAACAATAGAGTTATTATCTTAAATAAATTAAATTATGTGTGGAATTGTAGCAGCATTCGAACTTAAAGAGCCAGTAGAACAGTTAAGACCTAAAGTTTTAAATATGGCTAAATGCTTACGTCATAGAGGCCCAGACTGGAGTGGAATTTACACAGCACCAAATGCCATCTTAGCACATGAAAGGCTTGCTATTGTTGATCCAACTTCTGGTAAACAACCCATTAAAAGTAAAGACGAATCTTTGGTATTAGCAGCCAATGGCGAGATTTACAACCACAAAGAATGGCGCGACCATTACCAAGACAGCTATGAGTTTACCACACTTTCTGATTGTGAAGTGATTTTAGCTTTATATAAAGATAAAGGAACGGAGTTTTTAGACGATCTAAACGGAATTTTTGGTTTCGCACTTTATGATCAAACTAACAACAGTTATTTAATTGCCAGAGATCATATGGGGATTATTCCGCTTTATATGGGTTGGGACAAAAACGGCACCTTTTATGTGGCTTCTGAGCTTAAGGCACTAGAAGGCATTTGTACAAAGATAGAATTGTTTCCGCCAGGACATTTTTTAAGCAGTGAAGATGGCAAATTAACTCGCTGGTATTCGCGTGATTGGATGGACTATACGGCGGTTAAAGACAACGAAACCAACATAGAAACCCTACGTGAAGCATTAGACCAAGCGGTGCATAGACAACTTATGAGTGATGTGCCTTATGGGGTTTTACTCTCTGGCGGGCTTGACTCTTCGATAACTTCGGCCTTAGCCAAAAAATATGCAGACAAGCGTATAGAAAGCGGTGATACAGATGCAGCTTGGTGGCCAAGGCTTCACTCGTTTGCCATTGGTCTGGAAGGGTCTCCTGATTTAGCTGCTGCGCAAAAAGTAGCAGACCATTTGGATACTGTTCATCACGAAATTAAATTTACTTTACAAGAAGGAATAGATGCACTGCATGACGTAATCTACCACCTTGAAACCTATGATATCACTACTGTAAGAGCCTCTACCCCTATGTATTTACTGGCCAGAGCGATTAAGGCCATGGGTATAAAAATGGTTCTCTCAGGCGAAGGGGCAGACGAAATTTTTGGGGGTTATTTGTACTTTCACAAAGCGCCAAATACAGAAGAATTTCATAACGAAAACGTACGTAAACTCGATAAGTTACATCAATATGACTGCTTAAGAGCTAATAAGTCGCTGGCTGCTTGGGGTATAGAAGGTCGAGTTCCGTTTTTGGACAAAGAATTTATGGATGTTGCTATGCGATTAAACCCACAAGATAAAATGA
The DNA here is from genome assembly GCA_003229235.1 of Flavobacteriales bacterium. Taxonomy (GTDB): domain Bacteria; phylum Bacteroidota; class Bacteroidia; order Flavobacteriales; family Flavobacteriaceae; genus Gilvibacter. The sequence goes on from QIIH01000374.1 coordinate 1,744, forward strand.
TCAATGGCGAACGAATGGAAAAATGGGTGCTCCGTAAAGCCTTCGAAGATTTACTGCCAGAAAGTGTGACTTGGAGACAAAAAGAACAATTTAGCGATGGGGTTGGTTATAGTTGGATCGATACGCTTAAAGAATTGGCTAATGAGAAAGTAAGTGACGAGCAATTTAAGAATGCTCAATATCGCTTCCCTATTCAAACCCCAACAAGTAAAGAGGAGTTTTATTATCGTAGTATTTTTGAGGTACACTTCCAAAGCGATACCGCAGCATTAAGTGTACCATCAGTACCATCTGTGGCCTGTAGTAGCCCAGTTGCGCTGGCCTGGGACGAAAGTTTTAAAAACCAAAACGACCCTAGCGGAAGGGCCGTTTTGAATGTTCATGACGCCGCATACAAATAAACTATCCCATGATGTGATAACCCCCATCTACATGTCTAGTTTCGCCTGTGATACGTGATTCTGGTCTAAAAAGATGAACCACTTCAAAGGCTAAATCTTGAGGATTCGCATTCCCTAGAGGGCTTAACTTGTCTGAGGTCTCTATATCTTCGTTTGTTAAGGTCGCTGTACCAGCTTTACTACCCATATATGGAGAGAATCTAATGGTATTAACACGAATATTGTGCGATTTACCTAGCTCGTCTGCCAACTCTATACTAATACGTTCTAGTGCAGCTTTTGCAATGCTCATATTTCGATATGGGTGAAATGTTACCTTCTCTGCTGCGATGTAGCTTATAGAACAAACAGAAGATCCTTTTTGCAACACTTCGTGCTTAAGCAAATAATGAGTGAGCCTAATAAGAGAATAAGCAGATACATTGAGGGTGTCGCAAAATTCGTCTCGCGTAACTTCTAATAGGGGTTTTACCTGCTTATTTCTGATGGTTTTATCCATCGCTATGGCGTGCAAGAATCCATCCAGTTTTACACCGTCTTTGGTCAATTTTTTTGCAAAATATTCAACATTATCTTCTAAGGTAACATCTAATATATCAACTCTCGCATCGCCTAATTCCTGTTGAATAGAGGCTTTAAAATCGATAAAAGTTTTGTTCAGAAAACTTGCAGCACGATCAGACAAGTTAGTATGAAATTCACTAACACCAAGACCTGTACACACAACAGATCCACCGTTTTTTACAATTTCTTTAGCCGCATACATGGCAAGCGAACCTGCGTCTGCTATTCCTGTAATCAAAAATATTTTGTCTTTTAAAATCATCTTTATCGTTTAATTATTACCATTTATAAAGTGCTGCTCCCCACGTCCATCCTGCACCTACAGCCGCAAAAAGCAAATATTCTCCGGAGGTCATCTCATTATTTCTCAAGGTCTCGTCGAGTACTATAGGAATGGTTCCGCCAGAGGTGTTGGCATAACGATCCATGTTTGTTTGTACTTTCTCAAAAGGCATCCCTATTTGTTCTGCTATCGATTACAAAATGCGAATACTCGGCTGATGAGGCAACATGTATTTTATCTCATCAACACTCACATTGTTTTGTTTTAGCAATTGATTTATACATTTAGGCACTACTTTAATGGCCGTATTATAAACTTCTTGGCCGTTCATTGTAAAATTGTGCTTATTGTCTTCGATCGTTTCAGAAGTAGTAGGCTGTTCTGATCCACCTCCATATATCGTAAAATGGTCTTTACCTCTGCCGTCTGTATGTAAAAGAAAATCTACAAATCCTTTATCTTCTGAAGTCGCAGAAAGAACAATTGCCCCTGCTCCATCACCAAAAAACACCGAGTCTCTACGGCTCCAATCTGTAATATTAGAGAAGGTATCGGCGCCAATTACTAGCACATTTTTATACATGCCAGACTTTATATATTGTACCCCGTAGCCATTGCAAAAACAGCACCCGAACACACAGCAGATATATCAAACGCGACGGCGTTAAAAGCTTCTAACTTTTCTTGTACAAAACATGCGCAAGACGGAGCAGGTCTGTCTGGAGTTGCGGTGGCCAAAATAATTAAATCAATTTCTGAGGGAGTCAAGCCTGCTTGCTGTAAAGCATTTTTTGCAGCCTCATATGCAAGATCGCTAGTGGTTTCACCTTTGCTAATTCGACGTTCTTTTATTCCGAGGTTTTTGTATATCCAAGCATCGTTAGATCCAACTTTTTCAAAATACTTGTTAGTAACTACATTTGATGGAGCATAAGAGCCCGTTCCTTTAATAAATGCGTTAATCATAAACTCAATTTAACTAGTAAATGTGAACAATAATTTGCACCCTAAAAACCTAATTCGCAATTAATTGAAATTCATTGCGATAAATTCAATAAGCATCGCAAATACTAGTTATTCAATAATTTGATAAGTTAAATTAGGATCCAAATTATTGAACCCTCAAAATTAATGGTTTTACGAAATCGTTTTAGAACACACTTTTTATTGTGAAATATGAGAAACAGTAACTCAAAGAGTCAATTTAGAATTTATGGCAACCACTTTTTGTCGAAATTGGGGGTGCGTTTTTCTAAAAATGCATCGCGTCCTTCTTTTGCCTCATCTGTCATATAGGCCAACCGAGTTGCTTCACCTGCAAACACTTGCTGGCCAACCATCCCGTCGTCTGTAAGATTCATTGCAAACTTGAGCATCTTGATAGAAGTTGGCGATTTTGCCAATAT
>QIIH01000042.1 GCA_003229235.1 Flavobacteriales bacterium
CATTGGCCCCTGAGAGGCACAAACAAAGCCTAATATATCAAGGCCAGTACTAGGTTGTTCTAAAAGTTCTTGATCTGTACTAAAATCCCCGTGAATTGTTTGGTTGTTATCTGGATCTACATTGTTCATCCAGTACAAATCTGTCTTCACATCTGCGGATAAGTTGGTCATGCGTTGTTCCATTCGAATAAACAAACCATCTCTAGATACAGAAATATCACGTATTATTTCGATTCCGTCTACAAATCCATTCCAATTAATCTGAGCAAAATCTCCAAAACAAGGATCTGATAAGATGTTAGCGCCACTTACTGCTCCCGGTATTTCATTAGGTCCGGCTAAGTTGTTGTTGAAAACTGTTCCGCCATTAAACTCTATTCCGAAGCCTTCTTCCGGACTACCTGGAGTAAAGAAATCTCCATCGTAATCTACCCAACCATCCATGATAGGGTTTGCGATAAATCCAAATAAGTCATTTCCTGTCTCTCTAGACGGGTGATAAGGTACTCCTGGGAACTGAGCATTAGGAACTCCAAAAGTTCCAGATTGGTTGATCCCTATTTCTATAAAATTACCTCTAGCAAAAGCATCGTCCAATGACAATTGGGCATCTAATTGCCCGAACATTTGATTAGATGACAATAGTAATATAGAGAAAACAATAAAAGATTTAAAAATCCTTAGTGTAGTGATTTTCATATGCAATGGCTGTTAATTTATTCCTAACTATAGTTAATGATATAAATGTAAGTTAATTATTTATCTAAATAAAAGAATTACCTAATTCTTAGACGTAACTTTTAATTTCACGGATAACGGTAGATTTAACACATGATTTAATGTCTTTTTTGTTAAAAAATATAGAATTATATCACCTGTTCAAATATAGCCATCCAGCAATGGGATTAAATTCTGGTTCGTTTAAATAGAGCACATAATAATAGGTCCCTGACGAAACGACTTTGTTTTTGCTAAAAACACCGTGATTTGGTATTCCTAGCCAATGTCTTGTTACATTATCACCTTCAAAAATAAGGTTGCCATTACGACTGTAAATAAGCAATTTGTGGTTCTCGAAAATATCGAGTAGCCCAACGATTTCAAAACTGTCATTGATTCCATCACCATTTGGCGAAAACCCCTCTGGAACAACTGGTGGACAATTCTCAACATTGATTAAAAAAGACGTAATCGAAAAACATTCGGATGTATCTAAGCGGACAAAAATTTCTTGAGGATTTTCTTGATTTAAATAATAGGTTGCATCAAAAATTGGATTTACAAAAGCTGCTGCATCTTCTGCTGATGTGTAATAGGTTATTATATCTTCAGAATTGGTTGAAATGCGTTCATTTTGTACAGTCAAATCGAAAGTCGCACTATCAAATGCTTGGTCACATACCAATAAGTTCGGAAGATCTGATAGGTCCGGAATTTGGGCAAATGTTACCTGCACTTTAATCGAATTGTTTAATTCACTGAGTTCTTCGACGAGGCCAAATCCACTGCCATTATCGTCTATCACAGCTGTTAAGCTGAATGGACTAGGCAATCCACTAGGCAATTCTATTAAAATTTCTCCTGCTAAAGAACCGCCAATTTCGATGGCCTGAGTTGTAATTAATTGTCCAACTAAAATGTCGTTTATATAAAATGCGAGAGGAGTTCCTGCCAATAAAGGCGCTGTTCCTAAGGTATTATATACCACAAACGGAATCAGAAAAATTCGCCCTTCACAAGCTGATAAATCGTTTGGTAGTTGAACCGTCGCATCAGGTAAGGGGCAGATAATAATTTCGATTGTAAAAGATGCTACAATAAAACAATCGGGGTTTGAAACTCTAATATAAATCGTTTGCGGATTAGAGATATTTAAATATTCCTCGGGTGAATCGATAGGAGCATTATTATTTTGCGCATCTTCTAGTGTAAGATGGTAACTAATTTGAAAATCGTCGTCAATAGTACTTGTGACTGATGTTAGGTCAAAAAATTGATCACCTTCTGCTTCACAGATTACAATATTCTGCAGCGGATCGACGCTTGGAAATTTGAGTAATCTAATTTCTAATGTACTGTCGTTGTTGGATTCGTCGGTTTCGCGAACGATGCCCACATTGCTTCCGGTATTATCTACAGAGGCACGTAATGTAAACTCATTAGGTACAGATTCTGGAATCGTTAACACAATGCTCTGGCTCTCTGATCCTTCAATTGGTATGTCGGCTATTGTATTGGCGGTCCCCACCAAAGTTGTATTGGCAAAAAAGGCAATGGGAGTATTGGCTGGTAATATATCTGTACTATTCACATTGTAAATGGTAAAGTCGATATCTAATGTTCGGCTATCACAAACGGCTTCGCTTACCATATCGAATTGTATCGTAGCATCAGGCAGTTGGCTGTTTAAAACTGTGATGATATTATTGACCATTACAAAATCTTGTCCGGAGGTAAGCTCAATAATCGCTGTGGTGTCGCCAGGTTCTATATTGTCTTCTATATTGTAAAAATCGATATCCATGTTGTACAATTCGGTCGATTCTGTGAACGAATTGGTGCTGTTAAAAGCATTGTCTTCTGGATTAAGGGGTGGGTTGCTTATTAGATCGCCATTAATCCTAAGAGATTCGGTAACACTAAGTGCTTGATCTCCTTCCCAAGCCAAAAAACCAATTTTTGCGCCTATGTCGTCCAATACATTTAAGCTCTCTAGTTCGATACTAATACTGGTGGGCACGCTTTGCAGCCCTTCATACATATTAATTTGATTAAGCGGGAGATCGTCGTCTTGATAAATTATGATAATAGCCCAACCTGCAAAATTAGTCCCAGTTGGGCAGTAGTCTGCAATTATGTCCGTTAGGTCGAGCTCAGATACAGTATAAGTAATGTTTCCGTTATCTCTAATAAATTCTGTTATCTCTGTAACAGCTGCAAAAAATTGTCGCGTCTCGTCTAAAGCATTGGCAAAGGTACGTTCTGGAGTAATTGGGGTATCATTAAGCCGAATATCAAAATCTCCAATACCAGAACCTGCCCAATATAAAAAGGCGGCTTCAACTTCTTGATCTGCTTCTAAAAATAAATCGGCGCTTGAAGCTGTAAGAATATCGCAAGGGCTTGCAGGAGAGTTCTCAACAAGATTCATGGTGTTGCCAATAGCTAAATAATCGTAACGCCCATTGAATTGTTCGTATAATTCGATGTCTTGAGCACTAGTGATAAAACTGCACAGCAAGACAATATGTAAACAAAGGTTTCTTTTAATCACAGCAATAATGACTTGCTTAAAGATAGTAATTATTGCATAGAAAATAATTAATAAAGCAATTTCTAGCGGATTAAGCTAAAATGGGAGCGAAAGGTCCTGCCATCTTCAAAGATAGCTAAGAACCAATAATCGCTCGACGGCATTGGGTTGCCTCTGTATTGACCATCCCAGCCAGTTCCGAGTGGATCTAGAGCTGCGAGTGTCTTTCCAAAACGATCGTAAATAAAAATTTGAGTCATTCGTGCAAAGTCTTGCCTAACCCCTAAAACTTGCCAGTAATCGTGTATTCCGTCACTATTTGGGCTAAAGTAGCGTGGGAATCCTAAAACTGATACAATTTGTTCGCTAATGCCACAGCCGTTTTTGTCTCGAACATATGCTATGTGAATTCCTGCTGGAACATTCTCAAAAATTGGAGATTCTTGATAGGGTCCTAAAATATTGTTTAATGCAAATTCGTAATCTCCAGTGCCGCTAAAGGCTATGGTAATCGTATTGTCTTGGACAAGATCGGTTACAGTTATCTCGCCTATTATGGCAGGTTCGGATGGCAATACAGTGTAAGTCCTGGTTTTAGAACAGCCCTCTGGATTTGTGATTTGAACAGAATAAACTCCTATCACATTAACGTCAATAAAGGGAGTAATTTCTCCTGTAGACCATAAAAAGGAATAGGATTCTATAGGGTTGTCTGGGTCGATAATTTCTCCAACGTCTAGCCGAATAGGGTCAGGGAAAGAATTCAGACAATAAATTAAATTTATATCTGACTCTATATTTGGCAAGGTGAAAACTTCTAATAAGATTTCACTTATTCCATAGCAGTCGTTTCCGCTTTCGATTCGCCCATAAATAATTTGATTATACGCAATTGTGTTAGTAAAAGCAGAAGCCAATGGAGCTACTTCATCTAAAGCATCATTAACAGTTTTATAATAAGAAACGACCAAACCCGCAGGAAGGCCATCTAATATTTGAGGCAAGGCATCGTCGAGATTAAATAGCGTAAAACCATCTTCTGTAATATCGTCGCAACTACTTAGATAGGCCTCGTTAGCGCTTGAAGCCGATACAATAAGCTCTAGAGTTGTGATTGTCACACAGCCGTTTTGAT
>QIIH01000062.1 GCA_003229235.1 Flavobacteriales bacterium
TTTTAACTCTCTAGGTAGCATGCTAAATTGCGGTAAGTAACCTATTAATTGGTCTTTGTGTTTAATTGAGGCAAGTGGCTTGTCGTTTATCCGAATACTACCCGATTGCAGCCTTAGCTCCTTAAATAGTAAATTTAACAGGGTAGACTTACCGGAGCCATTGCGACCAAATACCCCAATAATATCACCTAGATTCGCGGTAAAACTAACGTTTTTTAAAACAGTTTTCTTCCCATAACTGTGAGCGACATTATTGATTTCTAAGAAGGCCATACTAGCGCTTTAATGCCTAATAATATTAACCCAATGGGAAAGGCCACAACAAACATAAAAAATGAAGAATAAAGTAGGAGTCGGCGAGTACTCAAGCCTAAATTTCGATATAGTAAGAGTTCATTTTTCTTTAAGGCATAATATCCTAAAAAGCTTATCCAATTGCCAAAAGTTGCAAAAAATAAAACGCTCCATTCAATACTAGAAAACACTACAATAACTAATAAAAATAGGACGTTTAGAAACAACATATCTAAACAAAACTTGAGTATTGCGCGTTTATAAGTCAATAGGCGAAAATTATTGATGTCCTAAATGACAGCCACAACCTGCTCTCATAAAACTATTACTCTCTTGCTGCCAAGGGTAGGCTGTATTAGCGGCTTCGTCTTCCCAGTAAAAAGGAATACGTTCTCTGTCGCCATTGCCTATCTCGTTCATTGTTTCTGTATCATACATACGCCCGTTAACAATAGTATAGCGAACAGAGTTTGTGTTTTTTATATCATCTAATGGGTTTTTATCTAAAACGATAATATCGGCTAGTTTACCCGCTTTAATCGAGCCAATATCGCTGCCTGCTCCAATATAATTAGCACCATTAATAGTAGCAGCCTGGAGCGCTTGTAGGTTTGTCATCCCACCCTGTTTGAGCATCCAAGTTTCCCAGTGAGCGCCAAGGCCTTGCAATTGCCCATGAGCACCCATATTTACTTTTACACCTGCATTGGCCAGAGCGGTAGTGGCTTGTGAGTTTAAAATATGTCCATTGGTATATTCTTCTATCGGAATCATTAAACGATGCCTCGATCTAGAATCAATAATTTGTTTTGGCGTATACTTTAATAATTTTTCGTTTTCCCAAACATTGGTGGTTTGATACCAATAATATTCTCCACTTATACTCGAATAATTTACAATATGAGTTGGAGTATATCCAGTTTTACTCGTCTTCCAGAGTTCGATTACATCTTTATATATTGGAGCCACAGGAATATTGTGCTCTACCCCTGTGTGTCCATCCATAATCATAGATAAATTGTTAAAAAAAGTAGAACCACCTTCTGGAACCACATTTATACCTAACTCTCGGGCAGCCTTCATTATTTGTTGACGTTGCTCTCTTCGGGGTTGATTATAACTCTTAACAGATTGTGCTCCGAATGCCTTCGTACGTCTTATGGCCGATCTGGCGTCGTCTATGCTATCAATTACAGCTTTAAAGTCGCCATCTGCTCCATAGAGAATAAACCCTGTTGAATAGATTCGAGGGCCTACCAATTGACCAGTTTTTACCATTTCTGCGAGGGTAAATACAGTTTCGGTATTGGCAGATGGATCGTGCGATGTTGTAACACCATAGGCCAAATTGGCCATAAACTGCCAGTTTTGTTGGGTTGTTAAACCAAACCTAAAAGCGCCAATATGTGCATGAGAATCTACAAGGCCGGGCATAACTGTCTTTCCTTTTAGATCGTATACTTTCGCTCCTTTAGGGACGGTAAAATCACTAGCTTCTCCAACGGCCTCAATACGATTACCATTTATAAGAACAGCACCATTTTCTATAACTTGGTCACCTTCCATGGTAATGATTCTGGCATTGGTAAGTAAAATGCGATCTGTTGGCTTATCTACTTTCGCTGTCAAGTTTATTTTGATGCCTTCTTCTGTAATATCGCCTACTTTGTCTGGCGAATCTGGCAAAAATGTAAAACGTTCAGAAATTTTATTTACGAAATATTCGTCGCCATAGGTCCACATAACTTTTTGGCTGTCTTTAGACCAATGTAAGTTAATCCCGGCATCTTTGGCTATTTGAGTGACTGGGACAACTTTAGAGTTTGGCTCCAAATCTACCGTAGCTGCTGTTGCATTAAAAGGAGCGATATAAGCTTTATGTAAATTGCTAAAAGCGATCCAGTTATTGTCTGGGCTCACCACCAATCTGTTGCCATATTTAGACGTTAAATGCGTACGCTCGTCAAATCCTGAAGTGTTTATAGAAAGTAGCGACTTAGTATTATTACCGAAATAAGTACCGCCTGTTTGGTAAAAAATTCGGTCTCCAGAAGTGTTATAGGTTGGATAAACGCCCTGTGTCGCAATAAGTTTTTGATCAGCCCCATTTACAAACATGGTATAAATACCAGCCTCTTTTGTAAAAGAAAACCCTTGATCTGTATTGCCATTTTCCTTTCTAAAAACAAGCATTTGCCCGTCTGGCGAAAAGGAAGGAGTGCGATAAATGCTCTTTTGTGTTGTTAATTTTTGCGGTGTTCCGCCAGAAATAGGAACAGATAAAATGGCACCTTTTTCTTGATCGTTCCAGGAAACGAAAACAATATTGCTTCCGTTTGGGGAGATGCAAGGTTCGAACTCAAAATCGGTGCCGGTAGTTAATCTCTTAGGTTTTCCATTAGGTAAGTTCTTTGTCCAAATATACCCCAAGGCATGAAAAACCAGTGTTTTACCATCTGGTGACGTCACAGCCTGACGAATCATCTTAGAGGTAAAGGTATCTGTTTTGATAGGATTATTGAAATGTACAGTTTCTGCGATAAAAATGTTTGCATTTACTGTAAACGGGATATTAGTTAGCGATTTGGTTTGAGTGTTTAATAAATTAATTTTTCCACCCGTCCAAATAACGATATCTTGATTATTTGGCATCCAACTAAAGTTAGGATATACCCCAAAAATCGCCCAAGCCTCTTGCTGGTCTTTATTCAAACCGTCATAAACAACAACTTCTTGGCCTGTTTCTAAATTGTGAATCACCAAAACAGTTTTTGTGCGTTTTCTTTTAATAAAAGCCAATTTCTTGCCATCTCTAGAGAGTTGAGGGCGAGCTGCGCCACCGGGGCCTCCAGTAATTTGAGTAGTTTTTTCAGTATCGAAATCTAGCCTTTTAATTACATAAATTTGTTTATTAGGATCTTTATTGTATTGAAACTCTTCACCAGGATATACATCTTCACTATAATACATATATCTGCCATCTCGGGATACCACAGGCTCATTTACATCTTGCTGATCGTTTTTTCTTTTAGTGAGTTGCATCCCGCTACCACCAGTTATATGATACTTCCAGATTTCACCAGCCCCAAGAGAACGTCCAGAAGTAAAATGTTTTCGGGCAACTATCGAATAGCCATCTGGCATCCAGTAACTATTGTTGAGTAGTCTAAACGATTCCTTAGTGATTTGCTTTGGATTGCTTCCGTTAGCATCCATAACCCAAATATTATCTCCACCACCTGCGTCACTAGTAAAAGAAATTTTACTGCCGTCTGGGCTAAAGCGCGGTTGTACTTCAAAAGGAATTCCAGACCTAAGTACAGTCGCGGTTCCGCCAGAAATTGGCATGCTATAAATATCACCTAACATATCAAAGACAATGGTATTTCCGTCGGGACTAACATCTAAATTCATCCACGTGCCTTCGCTTGTTGTAAACGAATGATTGGTGTAGTTAAAATCGGCTCCTGGGTTGGTTACATCCCATTTAGCGTCATCTTGTGCCAAGCTCGAAATAGAAATTACGATTAGGATAAAGGAAAGAAAAGTACGTGTCATAAAAATCATTTAGTTGTAAAGGGCATTAAATATAAGCATTTAGCACAATTTATCTGGCTTTAATATTGCTATTACAGTACCTGATTATTTCGGCAATTCGCTTCTCTTTGGTCTCTGGTCTTTTGGCCCGGTGTAACCATCCTAAATAGCCTTTTCGGTAACCAGGGGCAAAGCTGTTGTAATTTTCGAAAGCCAGTGAATTCTTATCAAAAGCGGCTTGTAAATTTGGAGGAATCACCATATTGTCTACATCGTCCATTGCACTCCAAGTGCCTGTCTGTTTTGCCAGATTAATCATGGTATAACCCGAATCATGAATTAAACGCTCTGTTTCTAATTCGGTTATATATCGTTTATTTAGTGCGCTCCAAGTACTTTTAGGGTTGCGAGGGCAAAAGTACTGTATGCGTTTTCCGTTGCCCAAACTTTTAACGGTACTATCTATCCATCCAAAACATAAGGCAACCTTAACAGCTTCTTCCCAACGCATAGAAGCCGTCTTCGTTTCTAATTTATACAAAACCAAGTTTAT
>QIIH01000133.1 GCA_003229235.1 Flavobacteriales bacterium
TTCTGAAGTGCTCGCATTCCCGAAGGATTGTGTGCATAATCTAAAAGTATAGAGAAATTGTTAAATTCAAATAAATTTAAACGCCCTGGAGTTTGAGATGCAGAGGGTATAAAAGTGCTTAATCCCGCTTTTATATCTTCATTGCTTATCCCTTGCACATTCGCTGCCAAAACTGCAGCCAGAACATTCTGAATCATAAATTTAGCCTTACCTCCATAGGTTAATGGGATATTAACCACCTCCATAATTCGCATCTTCCATTCGCCTCTACAAATAGTCACATAACCATTTTCGTATACAGCCGTTATACCGTTTAGACGCTGCATGGCTTTAATTCTTGGATTGTTCTCATCCATCGAAAACAAGGCCACATTACAGTCTACGTTACGACGCATATCGTATACTAAATCGTCATCTGCGTTTAAAATAGCATAGCCATCTGGTAACACAGTTTCTGGAACAACAGCTTTAACCTTTGCCAATTGCTCTATTGTATGAATTCCTTTTAACCCCAAATGGTCTTCTGCCACATTCGTTACTACTGCAACATCGCATTTTTTAAATCCTAAACCAGCTCGAAGTAAACCACCTCTAGCACATTCTAAAACGGCAAAGTTTACCGTTGGGTCTTTGAGTACAAATTCGGCGCTAGCCGGGCCCGTACAATCCCCGGTCATTAAGAGCCTGTTCTGAATATAAACCCCGTCACTAGTAGTATAACCTACTCGATACCCTTTCATTTTTGCAATATGAGCGATTAGTCTTGTTGTAGTCGTTTTACCGTTCGTCCCAGAAGTTGCGATTATCGGGATTCGTCCGGTATCACCCTTTTTAGGGAATAATTTATCTATTACTGGTGCTGCTACATTTCGAGGCAAGCCAGAGGTAGGCGCTAAATGCATTCTAAATCCTGGGCCAGCATTAACTTCTAATACAGCACCACCAGTTTCTGATAATGGTTTAGAAATATCGGTAGTCATAATATCGACTCCACAGATGTCTAAGTCGATAATCTTAGAAATTCGCTCCACCATCGAGACATTTGCAGGATGTACAATGTCTGTTACATCTCGTGCTGTTCCCCCGGTACTTAAATTGGCCGTATCTTTTAAAATAAGACGCTCGCCGTCTGGCAATACAGAATCTAGCGTATAACCTGCATCCTTTATTATTGTTTTAGTAAGCTCATTGATAGTAATCATAGTAAGCACATTCTCATGCCCATACCCCCTTCTCGGATCATCATTTACTGTATCGATTAATTGTTGTAAAGTAGATTTGTCATCCCCAATAACATGCGCTGGCGTTCGTATTGCGGCCGCAACCAGACTATTATTAATCACCAAAAGACGATAATCGTCTCCTACAATAAATTTTTCGACAATTATTGCGCCACTTCGTGAGCTATCTTTTGCATGGTTAAAAGCCACCAAAGCATCATCATAATTTTGAATGTCTACCGTAATGCCTCGCCCGTGATTGCCGTCAACTGGCTTAATAACCAAAGGATAACCTACATAGTTACAAGCATCTTCTAAGCTGCGTTCGCGCTTGATTATATCGCCTCGCGGAACATCAACTTCTGCCTGCTCCAAAAGATATTTAGTATCTTCTTTATCACATGCCAGCTCTACACCAATACTGCTAGTTTCGCTGGTAACCGTGGCCTGAATACGTTTTTGATTGGCGCCATAACCCAACTGAACCAAGGAATATTTATTTAATCTAATCCAAGGGATCCCTCTGCTTTGGGCTTCTTCTACTATCGACCCAGTACTTGGCCCTAAGCGCTCATTTTCTCGTAATTCGCGCATTTCTTGAATATCGTCTTTCAAGTCGTACTCTTCTCCGGCAATCAGAGCTTCACAAATTCTAACAGAAGATTTGGCGGCAAAGCGCCCAACAGACTCTTCCATATAAGCAAACACTACATTATAAACTCCATGTTCTCCATAGCCTCGTGTACGGCCGAAACCAACATCCATACCCGCCAAGGTTTGAATTTCCAAGGCTATATGCTCAATAATATGACCCATCCAAGTACCATCTTCTACTCGCTCAAAAAAACCGCCAGCAGTCCCTACCGAGCAACGATGCTCGTACATTGTTGGAAACATTGTTTCTAGTCTTTCTCTAAAGCCATCTATTTTGTTAGACGGGCGTTCTTCCATTTCTTCAAGGTCTAATACCATCACAATTAACTTATGACGTCGTATCGACCAATAATTAGGGCCACGCATGGCGTTGATATTAATAATCTTCATGAATTGGAGTTTAAATTAATGATTGCGCAAGAATATAAATATATACATTTTCTAATCAAATATTTACTTTATTTTAGCCCAATCAAAAGAATAAGATATAGAAGCTAATGACAAAGATTAAAGGTATATTGATTCCTATCGGTGGAAACGAAGACAAAGGACATAGAGAGGACGAGCGCACTGGGCTCGAATTTATTAGTGAAGGGATTCTTTGGCATGTGCTAAATGAGGCTGGTGGTGTTAACGCAAATATCGTTGTTATACCAACAGCGTCTAGTGTTCCGGTAGAGGTGGGACAAAATTATATAGATGCATTCGCCAAATTAAAAGCTAATAATGTTCAGGTTTTAGATATCAGAACCAATGAGCAAGCAGAGTCTGCCCAATCTTTAGAAGCACTTAGAACTGCAGATTGTGTTATGTTCTCTGGCGGAAATCAATCTAAAATAAGCGATATCATAGGCGGAACATTGTTTCACGATATTCTACTGAATCGTTATAAAAACGAGGCGGGTTTTGTTATTGCAGGCACCAGTGCTGGGGCAATGGCAATGGCAAGCCAAATGATTGCTGGCGGTAGCAGTACCGAATCCTTTGTTAAAGGAGCTGTTTTAATGAAAAGCGGGCTAGGACTTATTCCAGAGCTTACTATTGATACGCATTTTATAAAACGTGGTCGATTTGGCAGACTGGCAGAAGCTGTTGCAAAACATCCTTCTATTTTAGGAATTGGTCTTGCAGAAGACACAGGCCTAATTATCAAAAATTGTAACACCTTTGAAGTAATCGGTTCTGGGATGGTCATTATTTTTGATCCACGTAAGCTCAAACACAACAACGAAGAGATTTTAGAAGAAGGTACTCCCATGTCGTTAACAAATCTAAAAACACATGTTTTGGCCAATGGCGATAAATTCAATATCAAGAAAAAGAAAATTAAAGTGCTTCCGCTGCAAGAACCTTTTGTTTAATTACTCTTTGTAGATTTTTATCTCTTCCTCACCTTGGCTGGTTTTAACTCCACGATACATGCCTTCGGTATTAAACACCATGGCAGTATTTCCTGCGGAATCAACTCCAATTAAACCACCATCGCCTCCTAAATCAATTAATCTTTCATGAACTACCTGATCGGTTGCCTCCTGAAGATTTAGACCTTTGTATTCGATTAAACATGAAACATCATAGGCAACGACACCTCGTATAAAATATTCGCCACTCCCAGTACAACTAATAGCACAGGTCTTATTATGTGCGTATGTTCCGGAGCCTATTAATGGACTGTCGCCCACACGCCCCCACTTTTTATTGGTCATTCCTCCAGTAGAAGTCGCTGCCGCTATGTTGCCCGTAGCATCACAAGCGACGGCACCAACAGTACCAAACTTCCCTTCTTTTTTAATGCTATGATCTAGCTCAAAATTATCGCTGTCTTTTATATTTTGCCATTGTTGATAACGGTGCTCATCATAAAAGTAATTGGCATCTTCTAATTTATAGTTTAATGAATCTGCAAATCTCATGGCGCCCTCACCTGCCAAGAATACATGTTGGCTTTTGTCCATTATATCTCTTGCGAGAACGATAGGGTTTTTGATTCCTGAAACTAGCGAAACCCCGCCAGCCTTTCTGTTAGACCCATCCATAATAGCCGCGTCCATTTCGTGAGTTCCGTCTGCTGTAAAAACAGCTCCTTTGCCAGCATTAAACAAAGGCGAATCTTCTAAAATTGTCACAGCCTGAGTAACCGCATCTAGCGCAGTTCCTTTTTGGGTCAAGCACAGGTATCCAGCATCTAAGGCTTTTTGAAGAGTCACTTTATATTGCTGTTCTAATTCTGGTGTCATTAAGCCCCTAACTAGCGTTCCGGCCCCGCCATGGATAACCATCGAAAATTTTTGCATGCTGTTATTTTTGATTTTGGAAATGTACAAATTGAAATTCAAATAATTTCTATGCTAGCCATTTGTTTCGTAGATTTAGTCACTTAATTATTCCTATCCATGTCCGACCAAAAACGTGTATTCTTAGTCGATGCTTTTGCCTTAATTTTTAGAGGTTATTACGCTTTTATAAAGAATCCTAGAGTAAATTCGAAGGGTGAAAACAC
>QIIH01000061.1 GCA_003229235.1 Flavobacteriales bacterium
ACGGAGGAGCAAACTGGAATAAAATTCACAACGGTTTCCCTGCTGGAGATTTAGGGCGTTTTGCAATTGCAATGGCACCAAGTGACAGCAACATTTTGTATGCTGTTGCCGAAACAGAACAAAAAGATAAAAACGGGCTTTGGAAGTCTACAAACGCAGGTGAGAGTTGGGAACATTTAAATAGCGATTTTGGCCTTACTATACGTCCATTTTACTTTTCTAGAATAGTTGTTGATCCTAATAACCCTGATGTGGTAGTAAAAGGTGGTTTATATGGTTCTATTAGCCGTGATGGTGGGAAGACCTTCAAACCCTTAGGCAATATGCACCCTGATATTCACGATATTGCATTTGCTATTAACAATAGTGATATAATGTACTCAGGTACAGATGGAGGTGTTTATCGTTCTTGGAATGGTGGAACCACTTTCGAAATCGTTGAAAATTTACCACTGTCTCAGTTTTATCACATTAGCGTAGACAACGAAGAGCCTTATAACGTATACGGCGGCTTACAAGACAACGGTTCTTGGTGGGGTCCTTCTTCTTCTCCTGGCGGAGTGAATGCTCGTGACTGGAACAGTGTTGGGGCTGGAGATGGTTTTAGAGTGCTTAAACATCCAACTAAAAACATTATTTATTCTGAGATGCAAGGCGCAGCCAATGTTTGGCGTTATGATGTAGATCTAAACAAAACAAGAACGGTTCAGCCAAGGCCTGAATCTGAAGATACTAAATTGCGTTTTAACTGGAATCCACCAATGGCCGTTAGCGATCATCAGCCAGACAGGTTTTATATGGGAAGCCAATACCTTCATAAATCAGAAGATATGGGCGAAACTTGGGAGATTATTTCTCTCGATTTAACTACCAATGATCCTACCAAGCAAGATCAATCAAAATCTGGTGGTCTTTCTGTAGACAATTCTGGAGCAGAAAACCACACAACTATTTTTACAATTGCCGAATCACCACTTGATGAGAACGTGATTTGGGTTGGTACAGATGATGGTAATGTTCAAGTTACCCGCGATGGCGGAAAAAACTGGAGCAATGTGACTCCCAACCTGGTTGGGATTCCAGCTAATACTTGGGTGTATCATATAGAAGCTAGTGTACACGGCAAAGGAACTGCATACGCTGTATTTGATGGCCACTCAAGTGGTGATATGAAGCCTTATACTCAAAAAACAACCGATTATGGGCAAACTTGGACCAATATTGTTACAGACGATATTATTGGCTTTGTTAGAAATATTCAAGAAGACTATGAGAGTGAAGATCTTCTTTTTTTAGGAACCGAATTTGGATTGTTTGTAACTATCAATGGCGGAAACAATTGGTCTCGATTTACAAATAATATGCCTGCCACTGCGGTTCATTTTATCGACATGCAAAAGCGTACTAGCGATTTAGTTATGGGTACACATGGTAGAGGAGTAATTATTATCGATGATATTAGTCCGCTTCGAGAATTGAGTCAAGAAGTACTAAACAAAAATGTACACTTCTTTACACCTAAAGAAACAGAAATGGCCGAAGAAAGTGGCTTTAGCGGATCCTTTGGATCAGAAACACAGTTTGTTGGTCAAAACGCCAATAAAGCTGCACGTATAACCTATTATCTTAAAAAACGTCACACATTTGGTAAAATGACCATGGAAGTTCAGGATATGGAAGGTAATAAAATGGCCTCTTTAGGCGCTGGTAAATCTAAAGGCATCAACGTTGTTTATTGGAACTATACCTCTAAACAGCCCAAAGTTGCCGAAGGTAAAACTTTTAGTTCTGGAGGATTCACTTCCCCTCGTGTACCAGCTGGTAAGTATAAAATCGTGATGACAAAAAAGGGTGATGTTTATGAGCAGGTTATTGACTTGGCATACGATAAAAAGTCTTTAACCACTTTGGCAGAGCGTAAAGACCAAGAAGCATTAACCAAGACTATGTATGATATGGTGCAAGATCTAGCTTATATGGTGTATACAATGAACGAGAATATGGCTCAGGCTAATAGCGTGATGGATTCAAATCCAAAAGGCAAAAAGGTGTCTCAGGCGTACCACGATAAGTTAAACGAGTTAATGAAGGATTTGGTAATTACTACGGGAGACAATTACGTGGCCTCTGCCGAACCAGAATTACGTGAAAAAATGACTGGCCTGTATAGTACTATTGCCACTAACTATAACGGGGTAGGAGCAGCTCAACGATCTAATTACGAATTGATTAGTTCGCAGTTTAACGGAGCGAAGGCCCGATTGGCTGCAATTATGAACAAAGAAGGCAAAAAGTTCGACGCCTTTGTAACTAAAAATGGCGTAGAGACAACAACCTCAATGAGTAAAGAAGCCTTTTTAGAAGACTAATTAACTCAATACCAATGCTTAAAGCCTCCTTTTTGGAGGCTTTTTTTGTTAATAAGAACGTTTATAACCTCATAAAATTAAGCCGTTGGAGACCCAAGTGATTGTGTACTTTTAATAAACTCCAAGTCCATGATACACAGAGACAGGCATTTGCTAGAAATTCGTCCAGAACTTCCAAACGCAAAGCTAACCCATAATATGAGCCCAGAAGAACGTTTTCAGAACGAAACATTGCGTCCGGTTGCTATGGTACAGAACGACTTAATGGTTGAGATGTTCAGAAATTATGCCCAGAAGCATAAAAATGTCTTTTACGATTTATCAATCGAAAAGCGATTGGATTATATCGAGAATGCAATTCACAAAGACATGAAGTTCAGAAATTCACTAAAGGGAATGATTATCGGGCAATTCACTATTGTCGAATACGAAATCTATATTGAGAATTCTTCTGCGCTTAACAAACGAATGATGAACATTGTAAAGGAACGCATAAAGAGTAATATCCTGATATTAGAATATCAATATTCGCATTAGGCTGCCAATAAGTATAGAAAGTGCAAAGCTCATTAACGTACCAATTAATACATATTCTGTTTGTTTTCGAGCAGATGCCTTTTTAGCATCCGAAAACCTTAAAATAGACTTTGCTCCTATTAAAAATCCAATGGCAGAGATATTCCCTGTTAAAATAAACGTGACAATTAAAATACGTTCAAAGACGCCAATGGTACGTCCGGCGCGAACCAGACTGTTTCGCTCTTCTTCTTGTGCAATCTCTAATTGCCATTTTTGAGTGGCTTTACCAATTACAAACCCTACAGGATATATAACCAATAAATATCCAATTAAAAGCACTAAAACTGTTGAGTCGGTTATCCAGGCTCCCAAAGTTGGTATTGCTTCTTGAAAGTTATTTGTTAAATACAGCCATGCAATTAACAACATTAGTAAATGTGCAAACTGGTCTATTAAAAAGTTGCGCAAATTGTCTTCTCCCTGATGTAGCTTCCACAGATCAATACCATAGTGAGTTACCATCACAAGTATTGGTACAAGAAATTGCGTCCATTGGTGTAAAAGTAAATAGGTTAGCACACCGGCGAGTGCTGCATGAAAATACAAATATCCGGACCTGGCTTTTTTTGCTCTCTTTTGTGCAATTCCCTTTTTAGTCTGAAACACAAAATCTGTTAAGACGTGAGCTAGTATTAACTGCAAAGCAATTAGCAAATTATCGGCCATTACTATAGGTTTTAATAAGGTGATTAAATCTAGTAAGTAGTAGCTGAATTTCGTCCCAACTGGCCGCCTTTTTACGAAGATTAATAGCTGCTTGGCTACGGTCTAAAATATCGGCAATTTGCTGCTCTTTTAAACTTTTTAATAAATAATATATTACCTCAGATGAGGCTACAGACCAGCGATCGGTAGCGCTATCTAAGAACGAAAAGCTTACTAAAAGCTCGTTATTTAGTTCTTCATTTGAGCTTAAAAAACTCATCTTTTTTTGTTGCTTTTTCATTCCATCCAAAGACCGCCCAGACAGTATAAAAGCTTCTCCGTTTGATGTCAAAATATTGTCTGGAGCATAGTCGCCCTCCCCTATTCCAATGGCAATTCTAACATTGCCATAAGGCATCATTGCCTTAGACTTAGTAGTATCTAATTGTGCCTTTGCCACTGTGGCTTTTAAGCGCAATGCTATTGTTAATGCTTGTGAAGGGTCTTTCACTATCCCTTGAAAGCTATCGCCTCTAAAGAGAGAAAAATGAGTTTGCTCATTCGTTTCTTTGGTGATTTGATTAAACTCTTCTTTAAGGCTTTTTATTATAACCGCTAAGGCTTGTTTATCATAGCGTGAAGAATCGATTAAATCTGCTGTAAGTACCGCAATCATTTGCTTATTTTTTATAAATATAAGCTAAATAACTTATAAACATCGTTTATAAGCGAAAATGCTTATAAAGTCACCTCATAAGCTAAAAGGCTTATAATTGTTT
>QIIH01000182.1 GCA_003229235.1 Flavobacteriales bacterium
AGAGAAAAAACTTTACATAACTATCATAATACACATCACGGTTATATCCTAGATTTCGAGGCAAATTACTCATAGATTCTATCAAAAATAATTGCTGATCTACGGAGAGATCAAATCGCTCGGTTTCTGGAAAAGCCTCCGGAAAAATTACACGCTTCATTATATTGTGGAGGGTTGTTAATGGCAGATAATTCTTCTTCGAAAAATCCATAGGTTGGTTTATCAAAGAATCGTTTCTGTAAAACCCTTTTCCTTTTTGAGTTCCATTTATCGCAAGCGATTTAGTTGGTTTGTTCTCCTTACCTGGCTGAATAAAGCTATTGTTTAGGTTGTTTGTAAACTCAATGGGCTTTGTCCCCAGCGTGTCTGCATTTGTAATAGATAGGCGGTGAGAATAGCGAACAGGTCCAGCCCCTAGTTTAGTGAGGCGATCGTTAATAGCGTCTGGCCCCAAAAACTCATACAAATTGTTAAATGACGTGTTGCTACTCATGGCAAAAATGTCTTGAATGTCCTTTCTAAAGGTTGTAGCTGTCGAATCACCTTCAATGGCATATGAAGTGTCTAAATTATATGCTGGCGTTTTGTTCAGTTGTTCTAAAGCCATAACGGCCGCAGGAAACTTTACCGTGCTGGCGGGATAATAGTAACTACTATCATTTATTTGATATGCGTAATCTGTAAAAACCACCTCATTGTTTCTATATTCGAAGGTTGAGAGAAGTATTTGGAGCTCGTGAGCTTTCGCATTTTGCAGAACATTCTTAATTTTTGGAGATTCGGCCTGCAAAGCAAGAATAAGTGGATTTTCCTTCTTTTCGTCAGAACATGCAATAATTGAAATGGCAAGAATAAATATTAAAAATATTTTAAACATCTAGTTAAAGTTGATGTTTAAAGATATTGAAAATTCTGAGTACAATTACAAATACTAGTTTCTACCCCTATTAAGCACCTTATACTCTTCATAACATTCGCTGATAGCATCAAGGATTTGAAGGTCGTTTGCGGTTCTTATAAAGTCTTTTGAATAACTACAATTGTTTAGAATCTCGTCTATATCTAGGCGTTCTAATTGTAATACAACCATTAAGGTTTCTCGGTCAAACTTACTTTGTAAGAGGTTGCGAATGTTATCGTCTTCTTTCATTTGACGCAATTTACTCATCTGTCTTGGCCGTTTACCAAAGACGTTATATAAGAAATCTGCAGGATTAAAAATGGCGCTTAGCACTTTCGCAACGGCCCCTGGTTGGCTGCCGCCTCCCTCATAACCAGAATTTAGTCCGGAAATTGAATAACGATAGTTATCATAGATGGGGATGGTCTTGGCGTCTACTTCGAGATATCCTGTGAGCTGTATTGGGCGAACTACGACCTCTGCTAGAGCAATTCCGAGCTCGGTCATCTTTACTTTTATTTCACCAAAACGCAATAAATCGTTGGTAACTCTAACTCGAAGCGACTTAAAACCTAAATAAGAAAAGAATAAAGTGTCATTTACACTAGCCGAAATTTCGAATTCTCCAACGTCATTAGTGATGGTCCCAATAACCTCGTTTAAGTTAACGATATTCACATTCTCTAACGGAACATCGTTTGCATCGTTAAGCACAATACCACGAACGTTGGTTTCTTGTCCTAAAATGGGAACAGCAAGTAGCAAGTAAAATAAAACTAATACGAGGCGATTCATAGCGATTAATACCTAAGTAGGAATCAAAAATACGTATAAAGCACTAAAATCCTTTATTGAAGATGATTATTTACAAAAATATTAAGATTTATCTACGGCGTCTTTTACCTCCAGTACCCGAACCAGAGGGCGGGCTAGATTTACGTCTGCTTTTTCCTTTAAACGGCGAATCTCCACCATCGCTTTTACGATAGCTTTTGTCGCTACCTTCACTTTTTCCGTAACTTTTACCGCTACCTTCACTTTTTCCGTAACTTTTACCGCCACCTTCATCACCGCCGCTTTTGCGTTTTCCTCGATGTCCTTTAAAAGAACTACTTCCGTAATCTTTTTTATCACGCCCATAACCACCATCTCGGCTACGACCACCACCATCTCTGCCACGATTACGGCCACCGCCACGACGGCCTTCTTTAGATACTTCGACCGTTATTTTGCGGCCTTCTAAGGTAAAGTCTTGAAAAAGATCGAGTACTTTTTGGGAATGCTTGGCATCTGTATTAAAGAAAGAAAAACTTCCTTTTACATCTACTTTATAAACATCGTCTTTATCTAATTCGAGTGAATCTCGAAGAAAGTCTTTAAGGGTCATCCAGTTAAAATCGTCCTTTTCACCAATATTCACGAAGTAGCGAACGCTGTCTCCATCAGGCATTTGGCTAGGGCTTCCTCCCAAATTTAAATCTTTTGAATTCTTATAATAATTAAAGAAGCGGGCAAATTCGACACTAAAAACCTTTTTAATTAAAGTCTCTTTGTCGAGGTCTTTGAAGGCTTCCATAATACCGGGTAGATACGGATCAATCTCTGCGTTTACCTCTGTTTTCTGAATATTGTTAGCCAAATGGAACAACTGAATCTCACAAATCTCCATCCCGTTTGGAATTTCCTTTTGAGTGAATTGCTTCTGAATAATTTTCTCGATGGCCTTTATCTTTCTAAACTCACTTTTGGATACTAACACCATAGACACACCAGTTTTACCGGCACGCCCAGTACGCCCTGAACGGTGCGTATAGGTTTCGATTTCGTCAGGTAGTTGGTAGTTAATTACGTGTGTAATATCTTCGACATCAATTCCGCGAGCGGCTACATCTGTTGCAACCAACATTTGAATTTGTCTCGATCTAAAAGACTTCATCACAATATCACGCTGATTCTGACTTAAATCGCCATGTAAAGCCCCAGCGTTATAACCATCCTCGATTAGTTTCTCGGCAACCTTTTGGGTGTCGCGCTTGGTTCGGCAAAACACAACCGAAAAAATTGATGGGTGAGCATCGGCCAAACGTTTTAAAGCGGCATAACGGTCACGAGCATTTACAGTATAGAACTCGTGAGAGACCATCGTCGCACCAGTGTTTTTAGTTCCTATTGTAATCTCGACAGGCGTATGCATAAACTTTTTTGCAATGGCACTTACCTCTTTAGGCATAGTTGCACTAAAGAGCCAAGTACTTTTGTCTTCTGGAGTATGAGATAAGATCTCTTGAATATCTTCGTAAAAACCCATATTGAGCATTTCGTCTGCTTCGTCTAGGATGCAATACTCAATTTTAGAGATGTCGATCATTCTACGACCAATCATATCCTTCATTCTACCAGGAGTAGCCACAATAATTTGGGCTCCTTTTTTAATGCTTCTTGCCTGGTCCTGAATGCTTGCTCCTCCGTAAATTGCAACTGTGTTTACCTTGGGCATATACTTACTATAAGCCTTAAGTTCGTTGGTAAGTTGCATACACAATTCTCTCGTAGGAGAAAGGATTAAGCCCTGTGTAGTACGGCTTTCTGGATCTATTTTTTGCAATAATGGGAAACCAAATGCGGCAGTTTTACCTGTTCCGGTTTGGGCCAATGAAACCAAATCGATTTCTTTTTCTAATAATAATGGAATTGTTTTTTCTTGAACTTCTGAAGGAGTTTCAAATCCTAAATCAGAAATTGCCTGCAATAAAGGAGCAGATAGCCCCAATGCTTCAAATGCACTCATAGTATATTGTTTAGTGTGTTGTTAGAAGCACACGACAATGTTTCCTATTGGCTCCGTGCAACACTTCCTCTGTTTGAGGGTTTTACGGCGGCAAAAGTACGTTAATTATTTTCATTTGAACGTTCAAGAACAATAAATGAAAATAATTAAGGGGCTAACGCAGTGGTTCTTGAAGTACGCCTAAATTTTGTAGTTCGTTTTTTATGTACCGAAATTTAGGCGCTACAGAAAAAAAAGTAGATATAATAAATGATTTGCTACGTGCAAAGCCCATTATTGTTTAGTAAGATGACTCAGTAATTGTGCAAAAGCCTTACCACGATGACTAATTTCACCTTTAAGCGACATTGGCATTTGAGCAAAAGTTTGATCATATCCACTAGGTTTGAAAATAGGGTCGTACCCAAAACCTTGATTTCCTTCTTTATAATGCGTGATGTCACCTTCACAGATTCCAATAAAAAGATGTTCTTCGCTCGTAGTTTTATAGGCTATTGCTGTTTTAAACCGAGCCGATCTATCTTCGAAAGAGGCTAGTTGATACAGTAGTTTGTCCATATTTTCGTTAGAATCTCGTTTTTTGCTGGCATAACGAGCACTGTAAACACCTGGGGCACCATTTAATGCCTCGACTTCGAGCCCAGTATCATCTGCAAAACAATCATGGCC
>QIIH01000126.1 GCA_003229235.1 Flavobacteriales bacterium
CTAGAAGCATGGGCTAAGGAGCTCAACTTTAGTTATTGTATTTTAGAGACTGGCATAATGCAGCCAGAGGCAATTGCGTTGTATTATAAATGTGGTTATGAACGCATTCCAAATTATGGCCAATATACCGACGTCGAAACGAGTTATTGTTTTCGAAAAAAACTGATTTCGTAATTTTTAAAACAAAGTAAATCACCACTAATATTTAAATAAAAAAGAACATTATGAAGCAATTATTGATAGTTTGTTTTAGTTTTTGTCTGAGCAGTACTTTCGGGCAAAATAGTTTAATGACACCTCCTTATGAAGACATAGGAGAATATTCAGAAAATTATAGTTCTGGGAACGTTTTGGCGCGATTTATTGATGGTTTGGGATATCGATATCACTGGGCAAGTAAAGGTTTAACAGAAGAGGACCTAACCTACAAGCCAAGCGAAGATGGGCGTAATACCTTCGAAACACTTAAGCATATTTGTGGCCTTTCTCAAACGATAGTTGATGCGGCAACAAATAACCCTTCAATTATGCCTTTTGAATTCTCTGCCTTAAATTATGAAGAGCTCCGCCTTAAAACCTTAAACAATCTCGCTGCTGCTAGTAACGCCCTTCTCAATAGGACAGACCGAGATGTAGCACAACTAAAAGTTGTTTTTAAAAGAGGAGGTAATGTAAGCGAATTTCCGTTTTGGAACATGATGAATGGCCCAATCTCGGATGCAATTTATCATACAGGGCAAATAGTGATCTTAAGAAGAGCTAGTGGTAACCCCATTGACCCTAAGGTGAGCGTATTAATGGGTAAAAATCGCTCCGAATAGCGGGTGTTAACGCTGTAGCATTTGAAAAATAAAAACGCCGCAACAAAAAGCTTTCATGTATTAGCTGGTTTTATGACCTACTATCATATGATTGGTGGGCTTATAGGCCTATTAATTACTTTTTTGTTACTTCGAAAATTACCCATTTCGCCCGAAACCTGGACGTTATTTATAATACAAACCTTGTTGTTCTGTTTTACTTTTTATTGTGGCTATGCCTTTATGAACAAAGATTATAGACGAGCAGTTAATTTGTCGCTATATGCTAACCTCTTGCAAATAGTACCCTTCGCCATAGGCGGAATTGGTTACAATTTTGTTTCAGGCCTTGGTGCCACCCTTTCTTATATGCTTCAAGAAACCGCTGCTACAGAAATGGCTTTTTCGATCTCGGCCTTTTCGATAGGCACAGGAAATAATGAAAATGATTTTATTGGCCTGAATTTTGTTGCATTGCTTGTTGTGATTGCACTTTTTACAATGCATGCAGAAAATAAAAAACAAAATATTAAGCTATGAAAATAAGACATTTGGCACTACTGCTATTGGTTTTTGCCTTTACAGTTAATTGCGATACTGATAGGGATGACGAACCAATTAACAGAATAGTAGGCATTTATACCTTAGTTAATTATCAGTGTTGCTTGTTAACAGATGAGGTGTACGAAGAGTCTCAAATAACCTACGATTTTGACGGCGATAGCTCGGTAACAATATCATTTAATATTGCTCTCGATCCAGATTCACAACTTCCTATTAAGACTGCGGGTATTTATGAATATACAGAAGTAGAAAACCTTCTTATCTTAGATGGGATACAATATGAGTTTACACTTATTGGCGAACAGCTCACTCTTTTTGACGACCCAGAACTCGATGGCTCAATAACTACCTTTAAAGAATTTACTCCTATTGAAGAATAAGAGAATCATTTGATAAAATAATGTTATTTTGCATCCTTTAAAAAAACTATGAAACTTAAAACCTACTTACCCTTAATTCTTTTGCTTGCCTTTATTGCATTTGCTGCCTGTGATAACGAACCACTAGAAGGCGAGTTTGTTGTAGACGACGGTATCGAAATGGGCGATGACACGACCGACCCTACAGACGATACAGGCGACGGAACAGATCCAGACCCAACAGCAAAACTTGTTTCGCAAGAATTTTCTGCTGCCGATCGCTTTAACGATTACACCTATGCCGAAGGCCTTTTAGTTAATTGGGTTGCGCAGTTTCCTGGTGGAACAGGCAATATCGATTTTGTTTACGATGCGAGTAATCGCGTAATTAATTACAGTTTTACTTCGCCGGGATTCGAACAAACCTATGATTTGACATACAATGCCGATGGCAGTTTGGCAACCTACGACGATGTTGTTTTATCTTACGATGGCGATGTTGTTACAGCTATGGGAACTTTAGAAGGTACAGCAAATGCAGTAGCTACAATGCTAACTAATGGTAGCGGGCTTGTAACCAGAATGACTACACAGGATGGCGATTATTCTGAATATACTTACGATAGCAATGGCAATATGACTAGCGCCATTGGGTATACTGTAGATGGGACTGTTACTATGAGCTTCACCATGACTTATGACGCTAATGTTAACCCTTTTTATGGGCAAGTAACTAGCCTGTATTACGAGCGTTTTATCGAATGGTTCTTCCCATTTGACGGAGTGTTTATTGGAAGTTATGAAGGCTATAGCTTTCCTTATTCTAAAAATAATTTGACGTAAATTGTTCAAGAAACGGGATCTGATGTGTTTTACACATATACATACGATATAGAAGATTATCCTATCGCTGTTAGTGAAGATATAGAAGGCGACCTTTTCGAATGGACTATAAGTTATTAAGCAAATAAAAAATACTTTAAAAAGGGCTTTATTCTTTCGAATAAGGCCTTTTTTGTTTTAACATTTTTCTTAGTAACTTTTAAACCTGTAAAATCATCAAAACATAATTGGATCATTATGCATAAGCTATTAACTCGAAAAAAGCGAATATTACACCTTGCAATATTTTTAGTATTTGTTTGTGGGCTTAGATATTCGAGCGCTCAAACAACTTGGGACTCCAAAATTAACGATCGCCTCCCGGCAGTCTTAAAAATGCACCGCGAATTTGTTAGTCTGCCTAATATTGCATCCAATAAAGAAGACATGTTTCGCAATGTTGAGTGGGCTAAGGCTGCTTTCGAAGCTCGTGGGTTTACGTTTAATCTTTTAGAAACTTCCACTTTACCCGTCGTTTTGGCCCAATATAGAGTAGACCCTAACGCAAAGACATTGTTATACTATTTGCATTTAGACGGGCAAGCGGTTAATCCTGATAGATGGGATCAGGACCATCCATTTGTTCCTGTTCTGAAAGAAGCAGATTCTGAAGGCAATTATAAACAAATCCCGTGGGAGTCTTTAGACGGTACTATAGATCCAGATTGGCGAATTTTTGGACGAGCTGCGGCAGACGATAAAGCGCCAATTAGCATGTTATTAACTGCGATGGATCTTTTAATAGAAGCTGGACAAAAACCAAAGCACAATCTAAAGGTGATTTTAGATCTTCAAGAAGAAACAAGTTCTGAAGGGTTTTTATCTACTATTGATATTTATAAAAATGACTACTCGGCAGATTATATGGTGATTTTTGACGGGCCTGCACATCCTAGTAATGCTCCTACCTTAACCTTTGGCTGCCGTGGAATAGCAACATGTAGTATTACGGTATATGGCGCCGAACTCCCACAACACAGCGGGCATTACGGAAATATTGCCCCTAATCCGGTATTTACCCTGAGTCATTTACTCTCTAGTATGAAAGATGAGCAGGGCAAAGTTTTAATTAAAGATTATTATAAGGGAATAGAACTCACCGAGCAAGTTCAAGCAATTTTAAAGGCCGTACCAGACAACAACGAGCAAATTGTCAAGAATTTAGGAATAAACAAAGCAGAACAAGTTGGAGAAGGATATCAGCAAGCATTGCAATATCCTTCTCTCAATATTCGACATATCGAAACTTCTTGGAAAGGCCCAGGCCTTAAAACAATTATTCCAGAATATGTAACAGCTTTTATTGATGTACGTCTCGTTTTAGAGACAGATGGAACGATCCAATTAGAAAAGATTAGAACTCATATAGAAAAGCAAGGCTATTATGTGATCGATCGTGAACCAACCAGTGAAGAACGTTTGCGTTATCCCAAAATCGCAAAGTTTGTAGGTAATGCTGGCGTAAATGCATTTAGAACAGATGTCTCAAGTGCTTTTGGGAATCAGCTTAGTGAAGCTATAAAAAATTCTTGTGGGGTCGAACCTATCAAGATTAGAACCATGGGAGGCACGGTGCCTATTATTCCTGCGATTAATACATTGGGTATTCCTGCGGTAATTGTTCCGCTAGTAAATATGGATAACAACCAGCACAATCCTAACGAAAACATTCGCGTAGGTAATATTGAGCAAGGGATCAAGGTATATTTAGGTATTTTAAGTTCTGACTTTAACTAACAATTAAACA
>QIIH01000494.1 GCA_003229235.1 Flavobacteriales bacterium
ATTTTATTCAACAAGTTTCTATTGAGGATGTTTATAATGTCGGGCAATTCGAAAAAGACGCTTTAGGTGTTATTGCCCAGTTACATAAATCGTACGAAAGTATAATCATGGTTGGTGGATCTGGTCTGTATGTAGATGCTGTTATAAAAGGTTTAGATAAATTCCCTAAAATTGCAGATGGTATACGTAAAGAACTAAGTGCAGAATTAACAAAAAATGGGATCGAATTTTTACAACGACAATTAATAGAAGTTGATCCTAATTATTACGCACAAGCCGACATTCATAATCCGCATCGGTTAATAAGAGCACTAGAAGTTTACCGTGAAACGGGGAGACCATTTAGTAGCTTCTTGGCCAAAAATAAAAACTTGCGACCTTTTAAAACCCTATGGATCGGTCTTAGAGCATCGCGAGAAATTGTTTACCAGCGCATAAATCTGCGCGTTGATATAATGATAAAGGCAGGCCTAGTTGCCGAAGCAAAGGCATTATATGCCCAACGCCAATTAAATGCCTTACAAACCGTTGGTTATAAAGAACTATTTGCACATTTTGACGGGGAATGTTCGCTAGATGAGGCCATAGCCGAAATCAAAAAGAACAGCCGGCGCTTTGCAAAACGTCAAGAAACCTGGTTTAAAAAAAACCAAGACATCCACTGGTTTGATTACGATTCAAATCCAGCAGATATTATCGCCTTTATTAAGAAAAATTAATTTTCTACTTCGTCTTTTACCACCAATCGGAATCCTTCTCCGTGAATGTTTAAGATTTCGACACCATCGTCCTGACTTAAGTACTTACGCAACTTAGCAATATATACGTCCATACTGCGAGAAGTAAAGTAATTATCGTCTCTCCAGATTTTGGTAAGCGCTAATTCTCTAGGCATTAAATCATTTTTGTGCAAGGCCAACAAACGCAATAAGTCGTTTTCTTTAGGTGATAACTTACTTGGTTGTTGCTTGTTATACGATAAAAACCTAAGCTTAGAGTTTAAGTGGAAATTACCCACTTGAAATTCGAACTGCTTGCTGTCCGACAAAGAATTTGTCGCTTTTCGTTGAATAATCGCTTTGATTTTCATAAGCAACACTTCTGAATCAAAAGGTTTGTTTAGGTAATCGTCTGCACCAACCTTGTAACCCTTGAGTACGTCTTCTTTTAAAGCTTTAGCCGTTAAAAAGATAATTGGCACATCTTTGTTTTTCTCACGAATCTCTTTGGCCAATGTAAACCCATCTTTATAAGGCATCATCACATCCAAAATACAAAGATCGTAGGTGTCTTTTTTAAACTTTTCAAAGCCCTCCATTCCATTTTTGGCATGTGTAACGTCGTAATCGTTCATCCCCAAATAATCCTTTAAAACTGTCCCAAAATTCGGGTCGTCTTCTACTAATAAAATTCTTTTATTTTCCGTTTCCATAATTAAGATATTAATTCAAATTTAATAATAAAGGTACTTCCTTTGCCTTTGTCACTCTCTACATAAACATCTGTTTGATGATCGTCCAAAATATGTTTTACATAGGCTAAGCCAAGTCCGTGTCCTTTTACATTGTGTATGTTTCCGGTATGTTCCCGGTAAAATTTCTCAAATATTTGCTTTTGGGCTGTCTTAGACATACCAATTCCTTGATCTTTAATTTTTAAAATGATGCTGTTCTTTGCGTTTTCTGTATAAACATCTATTATTGGCGATTCATCTGAGTATTTGATAGCATTGTCTAAAATATTAACTAAGACATTCGTTAAATGAAACTCGTTACCAAGAATAGACGACTTAGAAGCATCAAAATGCGTATTAATGCATCCGGCTTTATCCTCTACCATAAGCGATACACTAGTCATGGCGTCTTCTATTATGTCGTGAAGCTTTACTCTTTCTTTCGGAAGGTTTATAGATTTATTTTCTAATCTAGAAATTCTCAATACGTTTTCGACTTGCGCATGCATACGCTTGTTTTCATCACGAATCAAGCCCAGATAACGCTTTTTGAAATCTTCATCATTGGCCACCTTCGGATTTTTTAACGCATCTAAAGCCAAATTAATAGTCGCTATTGGTGTTTTAAACTCATGCGTCATGTTATTGATAAAATCGGTCTTTATTTGCGAAATCTGACGTTGCTTTATCAATTGAGAAATTGCATACCAATATGCCAATATAATTATGGCGGTAAAAATTAGCGACAAGACAGAGATTCCTACAATAGACGAAAAAATCATTTTCCGAGACTGTCCAAAGGTTACAAAAAGCTCGTATCTGTATTTATCGTTTTCATCAATAAATAATGGCACTACAAATGTAGAAGGGTTTTGCATATCAAAATCTCTCGACTGTACTTTGGTAGCCAATTGATTACTGTAAATTCCGTATTGATATTCTGTTTGTAAACCTTTGACCTCAAGCTCTTTGTCTATTATTTTTTCGATCTGCTCTTTATCAACTCTCTGATGAATAGGGATGCGTTCAGAAATTGCAAGTACTGTACTAGAAAACAATCTCCGCTCTAAATCGTCTAATCTTTTATAAGATTTAACTTCAGACTTTATTGGGGTACCACTCCCATCAAGACCTCGAGTAATAGTGGTTCTAACTTGACGCTCTACCAAGCGTTTAAAGGCAACCGAATCTAAGTCGATGTCCATAAAACTAGACGACAATTTATAATCTTGCTCTGTGATTCCGTTGCTAAAAATAAGAACCTCGTTATTAGCGTCATCTGTTCTTGTGTAAACGATTTCACTTATTTGAGTACTGTTGGGTTCGGGTGTGCTTTCTTGTAGTTCTAAATAGGCATTATAAATTTGCTCAAGTTCATTATTCTGAATATCTTGAGAGATGGCAATCATCACCTGGCGGATGTCTTTCGTGAACTGTTCTTTCTTGGTTTGAAAAGAATTATTGATCCAATAGGCTTGCACAAATATTATCCCTAGTAGGGCAATACTCATGGAGAGAATTAGAAAAAAAAACAGCCTTTTGTTCATTGGTCAAATGTACCATTTTAACATCTACGCAAATGTTGGTTTAACCAAATGTTAACAGAATTGTCTTTTCGTCTATTTTATACGAGCAGATAACTGTGAAAAGAGTACTTGAACAGACTTTCTAGTCTCTTCTAAATCGATATTTTCGATATGATAGTGAGCCAATGCAATTTTGTCACTATCAGGCCATTGGTGCTGCATTCTTTCAAGTACCTGTTGTTTGCTAACACCATCTCGTAGCATTACACGCTCCACTCTGATTTTGCTGGGGGCTGTTACTAAAATAATTTTATCACAACTTTTATACCCCTCATTTTCAAAAAGAATAGCAGCTTCTTTAATCACAAACTCGGAGGTTTGTTTTTTTACCCACCTTTTAAAGTGTGAAGCCACCTTTGGATGAACTATTTGATTGAGCTGCTCCAGCTTCGCTGCATCCTTAAATACAATCTGTGCAATATATTGAGTGTCTAAGCCGCCACTATAAGCATATGGCCCAAAAAGAGCGATAATCTCACGCCTGATTACTTTTGAACGATTCATTAAGGCCTTTGCCTCTAGGTCTGCAATATAAACTGGTGCACCTAATGCTGCAAAAAAAGAAGCAACTGTCGATTTTCCGCTACCGATTCCTCCAGTAAGCCCAATTATTTGCATATTATTGAATAAAGATAAATTCTACTTGTGCCGTATTCAAAGTCACATTTTTTGCAGTCTTCGGAAAGCTCAGCAATTCTGGTGTCATTAAATTTGAAGCTTCACTTACCTTGCTAAGATCACAAACTACCCTAAAGTCGCCAGTCACTATTTTTTTATAATTGTCAAAATCTATCACATAAGAAACAGTCACACTCGAAGGGAATAGCTGTACTTTAGTATTTGGTGGAATATTTATTAGTTCGATAGGCACCACTCTTGAGTCCTCGACAAATTGGGCCACAGAGAGACTAAAGACTACCGCTTCTGGCATCACATTTAAATTCGAATCTTCTTCGATCGTTAAACTTAATGTATCGTCAATATCCTGACTCACATCAGCATAAAGCTTAACTTCTGTCTTTATATAACTCAGTGTATCTACAACAGATTGTGGTCCTGATACTACAACAGAGTCTGGAACTACAAAATAAGAGTCTAAGGGAGAATAGCCTTCGCTGTAATCTACTATAGCCATTATTTTGACAGCAACCTTTTTGGAGGCAACAGTCTCTAACGGGATCGTTAAACCGTTACTTGGCAACAACACTTCTATATCTCGATCTAACTGTAAGCTAGCTATGGCATTGGCTTCTATTCGTGGTAATACCCATGTACCATTATTTTGTATGGCAGCAGTTG